>CALJIU010000299.1 GCA_937974055.1 uncultured Neomegalonema sp.
CCGGTGGTTGATGAGAAGACGCGCGAACAATTCCGCCAACGCAGATTTGACCCTGAAACGGCGGAATACAGCGCGCTTGGCGCTTTGTTCGCCGGTTTGGCGGGTAAGCCAGTCGAGAAGGTGGAGGCAAAGCCGATTGCGCCGGTAATCGAAAAACCTGCGGCGAGACCTGCCCCCAAGCAGAAAAAGTCGTCGCCCAAGGTTGTCGCGATGATGGTCAAGCCGCCGCGTCCGCCCGAAGCGAAGCCGCCACGCAAAAAGCCAGCGCGCGAGCCGTTCAGCATCGTCATCGATCCCGGCCACGGTGGACGTGACCCCGGCGCAGGTCATGAAGTTGGTGACCGCGAGGCATCGGTGGTGCTCGCCTTTTCCGAGGAGTTGATGAAACTGCTCGAAGCCGATCCGGATTATGCCCCCTCCGCCACGCGGCGTAGCGACCGTTTCGTGCCGCTGGCAGATCGTGTCACCTTCGCGCGGGACAAGAATGCCAGCCTGTTCATTTCAATCCATGCCGATTGGTTCCATGATCCCGATGTGACGGGGGCGGGGGCCTACATGCTGTCGGAGGAGGATTCGATCCGCTCGACCGAGGAGTTCGTCTCGAAACAGAAAGAGGGCGGCACTATCGCGGGCATCGATATCGACAAGGCGCGCGACGATGTGCTGCGTGTATTGCTCGATCTCGAACGTCGCGAGACGCAAATCGGGTCGCGACGCTTCGCGGAGATGGTGCGCGACAAGCTTTCGCTGGTCACGCCGGTTCGGGGTCGCTTCGTGCGGCATAAAAGACTGCACGTTTTGAAGGCCCCCGACATGCCATCGGTCCTGTTGGAGTTGGGTTTCATGTCGAACCCGGATGACCGCAAGCGCCTTGCTTCGCCGGAATGGCGCAAAAAGACGGCGGCGGCATTGAAGGAGGCCATCGACACATGGCGGATGGAACGGGGCCAGCGGGAGGCTGCGCTGCGTTAATGCGACAGGCGTGATGTTTGGGTGACAGGGTGGTAAGTCTCCGTATATTGCCCCGATCCGGCCACGGTTGGACATAAAATCGACCGGGCGGGCAATGCGGCACGTCCGTGCAGTTTCGGGACGAAACCATGATTATTCGGTTCTTCGGATTCATTTTCAGCGCTTTGGCGCTTCTGCTCGTCGTCGGTGCGCTGACGATGACGGGGGCGATTTGGTATTATGGTCGCGATTTGCCGGAATACGAGCAACTGGCCGATTACAAGCCGCCGCAATCCTCGCTGGTATATGATGACGACGGCGGCGTGATCGCCCGCTTCGCGCGGCAACGTCGCAACTTCGTGCCGATTGCCGACATCCCTCCCCTCGTCCAGAATGCCTTCATCAGTGCTGAGGATAAGAATTTCCGTGACCATGCGGGTATCGACCCGGTCGGGATCGCCAAGGCGATGGTGCGCAACGTCAAGACCCTGCGCAACGGGGGCCGCATGAGCGGAGCCTCGACCATCACGCAGCAGGTGGTCAAGAATATGCTGCTAACCAACGAGCGCAGCATTAGCCGTAAGGTGCGCGAAGCCGTGCTGGCCGTGCAGATCGAGCGGGAATTGTCCAAGGACCGCATCCTCGAAATCTATCTGAACCAGATCTATCTGGGTGCACGTTCCTATGGCGTCGGCGCAGCGTCGCAGACCTATTTCGGCAAGGATCTCGAATACCTGAATGCCGAGGAAGCGGCGTACCTTGCAGCGCTGCCCAAAGCGCCCTCGGCCCTGCACCCTGAGCGAAACGCGAAGGCGGCGCTTGCGCGGCGCAACTACGTCCTGACCGAATTGTCGGAAAACGGCTACATCACCGAAGAGGAGATGGCGGCGAGCAAGGCGAAACCGTTGATGACCCGCCTGAACGACGATGAGCGTCAGGAAGAGGAAAGCTATGACTTTTCCTCGGCCTACATGATCGAGGAAGTGCGCTCGCTGATGCTGGCTCATTTCGCGGAGCAGGCGACCGAACGCGGCGAGGATGAACCATCCGGTGCCGCCGATACTGCGCTATACGGTGGCGGTCTGAACATCCGCACGACGCTTGACGGCGAATTACAGGGCTATGCCTCCCGCGCATTGCGTGAAGGGCTGTTCAGCTATTCCAAACGCGGCGGGTATATCGGCCCGCTCGGCACGACCGACCCTGACGGCGAATGGCGTGATGCGTTGGACAACAATGACTTTCCGAAGGATTTTGACGATTGGACGCTGGGCGCGGTCCTGACGGTCAGCGACAAGAAGGGCACGGCGCTCGTCGGCCTGCGCAATCGCGAAAAAGCCGTCACGGTCACCTTCGATGCGGTGAAATGGGCGCGCCGCCGGATCGACGGTCCCGGCCGTGGACCTGACCCAAAGGTGATGAGCGATATCTTTGAACCGGGCGACATCGTCTACTTGACCCCTGGTGGCAAGGCCAAGGATGGCGATGTGCAAACGCTGTCACAGGCCGCACTGACCGATGCCGATGAAATCGTCTGGGGGCTGCGTCAGCTACCCGATACGAACGGTGCCGTCATGGCGATGGAGCCGGATACGGGCCGCGTGTTGGCCATGCAGGGCGGCCTGAGCATCCAGCAGAGCAAGTTCAACCGCGCGACGCAGGCCAAGCGCCAGCCGGGGTCGTCTTTCAAGCCCTTCGTCTACGCGGCGGCGCTGGACAATGGCTATACCCCTGCCAGCATCGTGCTCGATGCGCCCGTGACCGTCGATCAAGGAAATGACGAAGGTCTGTGGAAGCCTGAAAACTACGACAAAGGCAATTTCTACGGGCCAATTCCGCTGCGCATCGGTCTGGAAAAATCGAAGAACCTGATCACCGTGCGCGTGGCGCAGGATATCGGCATGGATGTGATTGCCGATTACGGTCGTCGCTTCGGCGTCTACGACGATATGCCCGCATTGCTTTCCTATTCGCTTGGTGCGGGGGAGACGACGCTGACGCGGATGGTCACCGCCTATTCGATGTTCGCCAATGGCGGCAAGCATATCGCCCCACGTTTCGTGGAGAGCGTGAAGGATGATGCGGGCGAGGTGATCGATCTGGGTGTCGATTGGGTGGTGCCGACCACGCCGATCGAGCCGGTACAGGTGGTCGACCCCGTCACCGCGTATCAGACGGTTTCGCTGATGGAGGGCGTCGTGCAGCGCGGCACGGCGACTAAGCTGACGCGGCTTGGCTTTCCGGTTGCGGGCAAAACCGGCACGACGAACAATGCGGTCGATGCGTGGTTCGTGGGCTTTACCCCCGATCTCGTCTTCGGTTGCTATATCGGTTACGACACGCCGAAATCTCTGGGTAAGCGCGCGTCGGGTGGCGCACTCTGCGGGCCGGTGTTCGAGCAATTCATGCGTGAGGCGATGGCCGACCGCACACCGCGCAAATTCGAGGTGCCCGCAGGCGTGAGCCTCGTCAAGATCGACCGCCGCACGGGCGAGCGTGTCGGCGAGGATGTCTTTGGCAGCAATGTTATCTGGGAAGCCTTCCGCAGTGGCGACGTACCGGGTGAGGTCGTCGGTGATGCGGCTACGGGTGCGGCGGGGGGCGGTTTCGTGCCGCAGATCGACGATATCGGCGGCACCGCGCGCCAGCCTGATCTTGCGGGAGCGTCGCCCTTTGGTGGCGGTGGTTTCGTGCCTTCCGGCCCGATGCAGGCGCCTGGCCAGACGCAGCAGGTCGGCATCCCGGCTGCGCCCCAAACCCCGACGACGCGCTCGACCTCGACGGTGCCGAGCGGGAACGAGCCGCTGATCCGCTTCGATCCGAATACGGGCCAGATGATCGTGTCGCAAGACCCGGCGATCTCCGTCGAACCCGCCCCCGGCATCGTCTACCAGCCGACCAATCCGGCTCCGCGTAGCTTTCAGCCCGTACCGCGCGCATCGGGGCAGCAATTCGAAGGGCAGGGCGTCGCCCCTTACGACCCACGCCCGGTTGCGAATGCCGCGCCGCAACCCGGTTATACGCCGGGGCAGGCCGCCGCACCGGCGAGTGATGCCATCCAGAGCGGTGGCGGGCTTTACTGACTTCGCTGCAAAGGGTACATCCAAGGGGCGGGCCGTTCGGTCCGCCCTTTTTCGTTTCCAGCATCCGCGAGTCGATCCCATGCGCGCCGAAACCCAGTCCATCGTTTCCAGCATCGAGGAATCGCTGACCCTCCTGCGCCGTCGTCTCGATTGGGAGACGGCGGCGACCCGGCTGGAGGAATTCGACGCCCGTGCCGAAGACCCGACATTGTGGAACGATCCTGCCAATGCTCAGAAGGTCATGCGCGAACGCCAGCAGCTCGCCGATGCCGTCGAGCGGTATCGCGCTTTGGAAAGCGGGCTGAACGACAATGTCGAGCTGATCGAACTTGGCGAGATGGAAGACGATGCCGATGTGGTCAAGGAAGCAGAGGCCGCGCTCGCCGATGTGAAGGCGCGGGCGGCGAAGGCCGAACTGGAAGCGCTGCTGTCGGGTGAGATGGACGGCATGGATGCATTCATCGAGATTAATTCGGGCGCGGGCGGCACCGAATCCTGCGATTGGGCGCAAATGCTGTCGCGGATGTACACCCGTTGGGCCGAGAAACGGGGTTTCAAGGTCGAAGTGATGGAATATTCCGGCGGCGACGAGGCGGGGATCAAGTCGGTCACGTATCAGGTCAGGGGCGAGAATGCCTTTGGCTGGATGAAGACGGAGAGCGGGGTCCACCGGCTCGTGCGCATCTCGCCCTTCGACAGCCAAGCGCGGCGGCATACCAGCTTTTCATCCGTGCAGGTGACGCCGGTGATCGACGATACCATCGAGATCGACATTAACCCGGCGGATATTCGCATCGATACCTATCGGTCGTCGGGTGCGGGCGGTCAGCACGTCAACACCACCGATTCCGCTGTGCGCATCACCCATGCCCCCAGCGGCATCGTCGTGACCTCCTCGGAGAAATCGCAGCACCAGAACCGCGATATCGCCATGAAGATGCTGCGCTCGCGGCTCTACGATATGGAGATGCAGAAGCGGCGCGATGCGGCGGATGCCCAGCGTACCGAGCAGTCCGAGATAGGCTGGGGGCACCAGATCCGCTCGTATGTCCTGCAACCCTATCAGATGATCAAGGATCTGCGCACGGGGGAGGAAACCTCTGATACGCAGGGTGTCCTTGACGGCGATCTCGATGCCTTCATGGGGGCGGCGCTGGCGGCGGAGGTGTCGGGTAAAAGTCGCGCAGATGCGGAGGGGTAGGGTGCTTCGCACCTTCATCCGCGCCGTCGATGCCATCAATTACCGCCTTGGGCGGATCGTCATGTACGGCATCTTCGCGATGGTCGGCATTCTGTTGTGGTCCTCGATTTCCAAGACCTTCTTCTTGCCGTCCCTCTGGACCCTCGAAATCGCGCAGTTCGCGATGGTGGCGTATTATATTCTCGGTGGACCCTATGCGATGCAGATGGGGTCGAACGTCCGAATGGACCTGTTCTATGGCGAATGGTCCCTGCGCCGAAAGGCGTGGTTCGACGTGTTCACAGTGTTTTTGCTGATCTTCTATCTCGGTGTCCTGCTCTATGGGGGTCTCGGCTCCACCGCCTATTCGCTGGGCTATTGGGGCAGTGAGCCGGTGTCGTTCTTTGCGGGGCTGGCGACGGGGTCGGAGGAGGTTGGGCGGCTGGAGCGCAGCCCAACGGCATGGCGACCCTTCCTGTGGCCGATCAAGGCGGTCATGTGTTTAGGCTTCGCGTTGATGTTGCTGCAATCGCTGTCGGAATTGGCGAAGGATGTTATCCGGCTCAGGGGGGAAGAGGTTTGAGACATGCCGTCCTCATTGCCGCCGTGACATCGCAAGGGCGTCGCTGATGTCCTACGAACTCATCGCCATTCTGATGTTCTCGTCGATGATGTTGATGCTCATGACCGGGCAGCGCGTGTTCGGGGCCATCGGCGGGATCGCGGCGGTGGCGGCTATGGCGCTGTATGGAACGGGCGGGGTCGATCTGCCATTCTCGGCGGCGATGAAGCTGATGAAATGGTATCCGCTGCTGACCCTGCCGATGTTCATCTTCATGGGTTACGTGCTGTCGGAATCGAAGATCGCTGACGACCTCTATCGCATGTTCCATGTCTGGATGGGATCGCTGCACGGCGGGCTGGCCATAGGCACGATTTTGCTGATGGTACTCGTTTCGGCGATGAACGGCCTATCGGTCGCGGGCATGGCGATTGGCGCGACGATTGCCCTGCCCGAACTCCTGCGGCGGGGGTATGACAAGCGCATGGTCACGGGGGTGGTGCAGGCGGGGTCGTCCTTGGGCATCCTCGTACCGCCCTCGGTGGTGCTGGTTCTCTACGCCATGATCGCGCGCCAGCCGGTGGGGCAATTATGGTTGGCCGGGGTGGTGCCCGGACTGATGATGGCGACGCTGTTCGTTGTCTACATCGCTGTGCGCTGTCGGTTGCAACCGGAACTCGGCCCACCCTTGCCCGCCGATGAACGCAATGTCAGCCGGGCGGAGAAAATGCGCCTGCTGCGCGCGGGGTTGCTGCCCATCGTGATCTTTGCGGCAATGATGGTGCCCTTCGTCAATGGCTGGACCAGCCTCGTCGAAAGCTCGGCCATCGGGGCGATGACCGCCTTCATGGCGGCGGTGGTGAAGGGCCGCATGACGCGCGAGGTGTTCGAGAATTCGGTGCGTAACACGCTCGGCATCTCCTGCATGTTCATGTGGATCATCCTCGCGGCACTGGGCTTTGGCGCAGTGTTCGACGGTCTGGGTGCGGTGAAGGCGATCGAGAATCTGTTCACGAACGAGCTGGGACTCGATCCGTGGACTATTCTCATCCTCATGCAACTCAGCTTTCTGATCATGGGGACGTTTCTCGACGATACGGCTATGTTGGTCATCGTTGCGCCGCTATACGTGCCATTGGTGGCCACGCTTGGCTTCGATTTGATCTGGTACGGCGTGCTTTACACGATCACGACGCAAATCGCCTACATGACTCCGCCCTTCGGCTACAACCTGTTCCTGATGCGCGCGATGGCCCCGCCAGAGATTACCCTGCGCGATATCTACATCTCCATTATTCCCTTTGCTTTGGTGATGTTAGTCGCCTTGGCGCTGGTGATGATATTCCCGCAGATTGCCCTGTGGTTGCCCGGATATGTGTACGGAAACTGATTTTCCTCGATCCAATCGAGTCGTAAAAATTAGTGTAAGTTAAAAGCTACAGTTGAAACCGTACAAAACCTGTGACAATCTGACCCTGTCGTTGGTTTTCAAGGGATTCGTGCCTTGAAAACGATGTGGGGAGGCATCGGACTGGCGGTTGACTGTTAAGCGTGCGGCAAATGCCCATTTTTCAGGAGAAAAATAATGAGCGCAGTATCAGACGATCCAGACAAAGTATGGCCAACCGGCCTTACGCTTCCCGAAGCTGAAGAGGTGCATAGCTACCTCATCGACGGTACGCGGGTATTCGGCGGCATAGCGCTGCTGGCCCATATCCTCGTCGCTATTTCAACACCTTGGCTGGGATAGGGGGCATACCATGAATAACGCAAAAATGTGGTTGGTCGTCAAACCAACCGTCGGTGTGCCGCTGTTCCTTTCGGCTGTGGCGGTCGGCTCTTTTGCCGTCCACGTTGCCGTTCTCAGCAACACAACCTGGGTTTCGGACTTCTTGTCCGGTAACGCATTGGGCAGCGGTGGCGAACAGGCCGCGCTGACCATCGAGCCGCCGACCGGTGCGCTTGAGCCAAACCTCGCCAGCGCGCCCGCGCTATCGGGTGGCGAACGGGTTACCGTTGTCCTGCCTGACGGTCGTCGTGCCGTGGCAATCATCGAGCCTACGCCGACGGTGCTCGCCTCGCGTATAGCGACGGATTGAGTGGGATCGAGCCTGTCGAGGCTCGGTCATCGTTAAAGGACCGAACCGCCACCCTGCGGTTCGGTCGAACAGAGATTTTACCGTCTCTCACGCAACATCTTTTTCACGCGTGATTGGCCGCGAGGCATTGTGCCGTGTTGAATCGTGATTATCGACAATTCGCTCTCGAAAAGCTGTCGCAGATCGGCCCACGGTTTCTTCCGTTCGCCGATGTGGCAACGGCGGACGTGCCGCTTTCCCGGTTGCTACGCCTGTCCTTGTTTCAAGTGACAGTCGGCATGGCGCTCGTGCTGCTGGTCGGTACGCTCAATCGTGTGATGATCGTCGAATTGGCGGTTCCGGCCACCCTCGTTGCGGTCATGCTTGCATTGCCATTGGTCTTTGCGCCCCTGCGAGTGTTGATTGGGTTTAAGTCTGATACCCACGTATCCGCGCTGGGCTTGCGGCGTATTCCCTACATCTGGAAAGGCACATTGCTGCAATTCGGTGGCTTTGCGGTCATGCCCTTCGCGCTGCTCGTTCTGTCGGGGTATGGCGACGCCGTCGATGCTCCGCGTTGGATTGGCTATGGCGCAGCGGGCTTGGCGTTTTTGTTGGTCGGCGCTGGGGTTCATACCGTTCAGACAACGGGGCTTGCCCTCGCGACCGATCTGGTGCGTCAGGCCGATCAGCCGAAGGTCGTGGGGTTGATGTACGTCATGCTTCTACTCGGCATGATCGTCAGCGCGCTGGCCTTTGGTGCGTTGCTGGAGAATTATTCGCCGGGCCGTCTGATTCAGGTGATTCAGGGTGCGGCGGTTCTGACCGTTGCACTGAACATCATCGCGGTGTGGAAGCAGGAGCCGCGTGACCGCAAGCGTGCGATATCGACGGCCCCAAAACTCAAATTCGATGAATCGTGGCGCGCTTTTGCCAGCCATGCAGGTGCCCTGCGTCTGATGGTCGTCATCGCCCTCGGCACGGCGGGTTTCGGTATGGCGGATGTGTTGATCGAGCCGTATGGCGGTCAGGCCTTGGGGATGAGCGTTGCGGGCACGACCCGCCTCACCGCCGTCTTCGCTTTTGGCAGTCTTATTGGCTTTGGCATCGCCTCGCGGGTGCTGGGCAACGGCGGATGCCCCTCGACGATTGCGAATATCGGTGCGCTTACCGGAATTCCCGCATTCCTCGCCATCATCGCCACACTTTATGTACCGAGCGTCAGCCTGTTCGCCTGCGCTGCCCTCGTCTTGGGTATCGGCGCGGGACTGTTCGGTCATGGTACGTTGACGGCGACGATGCGGGCGGCACCAAAGGAGCAGGTCGGGCTGGCGCTGGGCACGTGGGGCGCGGTTCAGGCCACAGCCGCAGGCATCGCCGTTGCGGTCGGCGGTATCATGCGCGATATCATTACCGGCTGGACCGAAGGCACGCAGGCCCTGATGGGCGGCGCATATCTTAGCGTTTTTGCGTTCGAGGTGCTGCTGCTCATCCTCGCCTGCATCGCGTTGATCCCGATGGTCAGGGCAAACGGGCGAACTGGAAAGATACCCTCGCAGGCCTAGGTCTGTAGGCAAATACGGATGTACAGTCTGTTCTGTGCACGATTCGAGATCGGAGGAACGACATGGCGACGATTATCACACGTCTCTACAAGGACGAAGCGGCGGCGAATGCTGTGGTGGCCGACCTGAAAGCGGACCCGTATCACGGCCAGAAAAGCACGATCATTACTGGGTCGGATGCTTTGGATGAGCGCATAGGGGCCGCCGGTGTGGGCGAAGACGCGGCGGCGGCCTACAAGCCGTTGGTCGAGAAGGGCAATGCCCTGCTGGTGGTGGAGGCTCTGCTTGGACAGGCGCGGCCCGCGATTAAAATCATCGACAAGCATCCTTCTGTCGAGGTCGAGCTCGATAATCAGAATGCCTATGTCGCAACGGCTTATGAGAAGGACATGTCGAAGCTGGTCATGCGCGACCATCCGTACATGATGACGCCGAAGGGGCAAAGCCCGGTCTTTCATGGCACCACACGGTTCGGTGCGTTTCTCATGCCGCTGATCAGCAAGCGCAAGCCCGTGGGTATGACAGTCTATCAGGGGACCAAGCATTTCGGCGCTTTCCTCGTGCCGCTCATTAGCAAGCGTAAGCCGGTCGGGAAGACGGTTTATCAGGGGACGAAGCGTTTTGGCGCGTTCCTCATGCCGCTTCTAAGCAGCCGTACGCCGCCGGATCATGCAGTTTTCCGGGGTACAAAGCGTTTTGGTGACTTCCTAATGCCGCTGATCTCGCGACGGGATGGAAGCTACGCTTCCGATTGACCCTAGGATAATTGGATGATGAAGATTGGCCCGTCGCAATCCCTGCGGCGGGCTTTTGCTTTTGCAAGATGTAGACACGTCTTGCACGATTCCGCCGATCCTCGCACACTCTGAGTGTGTATATTGTATGAGAAGGGACTCACCATGACCACCAGACGCAAGTTCATCACCGGAACCGCGGTCGCCGGTGCAGGGGCGCTCGCGGCCCCGGCAGTCCATGCCCAGTCGAAGATTAAATGGCGGATGCAGACCTATGCAGGCCCCGCTTTGGCCGAGCATGTAGTGAAACCCGCTATCGACAGCTTCAACAAGGTCGCAGGCGATGAGATCGAGATCGAGCTGTTCTTCGCCGATCAGCTTGTACCGACGGGAGAGCTGTTCCGCTCGATGCAGAAAGGCACCATCGATATGGTGCAATCCGATGACGACTCGATGGCCTCGCCCACCGAAGTCACGGTTTTCGGAGGGTATTTCCCCTTTGCCAGCCGGTACTCGCTCGACGTGCCGGTCCTGTTCAACCAGTACGGCCTGAACGAGATCTGGGATAGCGAGTATTCGCAGGTCGGCGTGAAACACCTGAGTGCGGGCGCGTGGGATCCCTGCCATTTTGCGACGAAAGACCCGATCCGCAGCCTTGATGACCTGAAAGGCAAGCGCGTCTTTACCTTCCCAACGGCGGGCCGCTTTATGAGCCAGTTTGGCGTCGTGCCGGTGACCCTGCCTTGGGAGGATATCGAGGTTGCGGTGCAGACCGGCGAACTTGACGGTATCGCGTGGTCAGGTATCACCGAGGATTACACGGTCGGTTGGGCGGATGTGACGAATTACTTCCTGACCAACAACATCTCCGGTGCATGGGCTGGGTCGTTCTTTGCCAATATGGATCGGTATCAGGAACTGCCCGACCACTTGAAGGAATTGCTCAAGCTGACGATGGATAGTTCGCACTATTATCGTCAGTGGTGGTACTGGGGCGGTGAAGCCGATCTGCGCGTCAATGGGCCGAAGATGGAGCTGACGTCGATTCCCGACGAGGAATGGCAGCAGGTCGAGGATGCCGCGCTGAAATTCTGGGATGAGATCGCCGCTGAGTCCGAGGTGAAGGCTAAGGTCGTGGATATCTTCAAGAAGTACAACGAGACGATGACCAAGGCAGGCAGGCCGTACCGTTACGGCTGACCGGTCTTCCCTGCCCCGGACCTGATCCGGGGCAGGGTGCTTTTTTCATCTCCCCTCCCGAAAGCCTGCCCATGCCCGCAATCCTACCCTTCGACACGCTCAAGAAACAGGTCGCCGACGGCACGGTCGATACCGTCCTCGCCTGCCTGATCGACATGCAGGGCCGCCTGATGGGTAAGCGGTTCCATGCCCGCCATTTCGTTGATTCAGCGTGGGAAGAAACCCATTGCTGCAACTACCTGCTCGCGACCGATCTGGAAATGGCGACGCCGGACGGCTACGTCGCGACGAGTTGGGAGGGAGGGTACGGCGACTACGTCATGCGCCCTGATCTCGACACCCTGCGCCCGGTGCCGTGGTTGGAGGGAACCGTGCTGGTGCTGTGCGATGTGCTGGATCACCACCACCACGAGCCGGTGCCGCATTCGCCCCGCGCGATGCTGCGAAAGCAAGTGGACCGCCTCGCCGCGCTGGGCTTCACGGCGAATATGGCGACGGAACTCGAATTCTTCCTGTTCGAGCAGGGTTTTGATGCCCTGCGTAAATCTGGCTATGCCGCGTTGGAGCCGATCAGTGGCTATAACGAGGATTACCACATCCTTCAGACGACGAAGGAGGAGGGCGTCATGCGCCGCGTGCGCAACACGCTCTACGATGCGGGTATCCCCGTCGAGAATACCAAGGGCGAGGCAGAGGCGGGTCAGGAGGAGCTGAATATTCGCTATGGCGCGCCGATGGATTGCGCCGATTTTCACACCATCGCGAAGCACGCGGTGAAGGAGATCGCGTGGCAAGAAGGCCGCGCCGCCAGCTTCCTCGCCAAGTGGCACCATGACCGGGTCGGCAGTTCCTCGCATGTTCATCAGTCGCTGGCGAAGGCAGATAGGTCGAGTGCGTTTTACGACCCGAAAGGCGAGTACGGCATGTCGGCCACGATGCGCAGCTATTGCGCGGGTCTGCTGCGCCACGCCGCCGAAAGCACCTACTTTTTCGCGCCCTACATCAATTCCTACAAGCGGTTTGCGAAGGGTACTTTCGCGCCGACGACGATCACATGGTCCGTCGATAACCGCACAGCGGCCTTCCGCCTATGCGGCGAAGGGACGAAAGCTGTGCGCATGGAGTGCCGGGTTGGTGGGTCGGATTTGAACCCTTATCTTGCCCTCGCCGCGCAACTCGCCGCCGGGATCAACGGGATCGAAGATGGGCTTGAGCTGCCACCGCCGCTATCGGGCGATGCATATAAGGTCGATGAGGTGGCGAAGATTCCGACCACCCTGCGCGATGCCGCCGAGGCATTGCGCGGATCGGAAATGCTGCGCGCGGCGTTTGGGGAGGGAGTGGTCGATCACTATGTCCGAGCGGCAGAAGTCGAATTGGAAGATTTCGACCGCGTGGTGACGGATTACGAAGTAAAACGCGGTTTCGAGCGAGCCTGATATGACCAAGACCTTGCAATGTATCTCGCCCATCGACGGTTCGGTCTATGCCGAGCGGCCCGTCTTGTCGCGCGAGGAGGCGGCTGCGGTCGTCGAACGCGCTCGCAAGGCGCAGATCGATTGGGCCGCCCGTCCCTTGGCCGAGCGTATCCGGTTGGTTGAGGCCGGGGTTGCCGCTATCGGCGCGATGAATGATGAGATCGTTCCCGAACTCGCGTGGCAGATGGGGCGACCTGTTCGCTATGGTGGTGAATTCGGCGGGTTCGAGGAACGGGCGCTGCATATGGCATCCATCGCCGAGGGGGCGTTGGCGGATATCGAGGTATCGGATGACGCCGCGTTCCGCCGGTATATCCGCCGTGTGCCGCATGGCGTCGTGCTGGTCGTGGCCCCGTGGAACTATCCCTACATGACGGCCATCAATACGGTCGCCCCGGCCCTGATTGCGGGGAACGCTGTGATGCTGAAGCACGCGACACAGACATTGCTGGTGGGAGAGCGCATGGCGCGGGCGTTCCACGCGGCGGGGGTGCCGGAGGACGTGTTCGCCAACGTCTTCCTCGACCATGACGCGACATCGGCTCTGATCGCGGCGAAGTCGTTCGGCTTCGTCAACTTCACCGGTTCGGTGGGGGGCGGCGTGGCGATGGAGCGGGCGGCGGCAGGGACCTTTACCGGGTTGGGGCTGGAACTGGGCGGTAAAGACCCCGGCTACGTTATGGACGACGCCGATCTGGATGCCGCCGCCGATACGCTGATCGACGGGGCAATGTTTAATTCGGGGCAGTGCTGCTGCGGGATCGAGCGCATCTACGTTGCCGAATCCCTGTTCGACGCCTTCGTCGAGAAGGCCGTCGGAATCGTGAAGGGTTACACCCTCGGCAACCCGCTGGACAAAGCCACCACCCTCGGTCCGATGGCACATGTGCGCTTTGCCGATGACGTGCGCGCACAGGTGGCGGAGGCCGTCGCGGCAGGGGCCACCGCGCATCTCGAGACGTTCGCGGCGGATGACGGTGGCGCGTACCTGTCGCCGCAAATCCTGACGAACGTCACCCACGATATGCGCGTAATGCGCGACGAGAGTTTCGGCCCGGTCGTGGGGATCATGCCGGTAAATGACGATGCGGAGGCCATCGCCCTGATGAACGACAGCCATTTCGGCCTGACCGCCTCACTCTGGACCCCCGATATCGACCGGGCCGCGCGTATCGGCGATGCCATCGAAACCGGCACCGTCTTCATGAACCGCGCCGACTATCTCGACCCCGCCCTGTGCTGGACCGGATGCAAGCAGACCGGGCACGGTGGTGGCCTGTCGGTGATTGGCTACCACAACTTAACCCGCCCAAAATCCTATCACTTGAAGAAAGCCTGAGCGATGCAGCTAACCGGAAACTGGTCCTATCCCACCGCCATCCGCTTTGGCGCGGGGCGCATTGCGGAAATTGGTGAGGCTTGCGCGGCGGCGGGGATTACCCGCCCGCTGCTGGTCACGGATCGCGGCCTTGCCGATTTGCCCGTCACGCAGGGCACGCTCGACCGCATGGAGGCGGCGGGGCTGGGGCGCGCGATGTTCTCAGATGTCGATCCGAACCCGACCGGCGAGAATGTCGATGCGGGGCTGGCCGTGTACCGCGAGGGCGGCCACGACGGCGTGATCGCCTTCGGCGGCGGTTCCGGCCTCGACCTGGGCAAGGTGCTGGCCTTCATGGCGGGGCAGACGCGCCCGATCTGGGATTTCGAGGATATCGGCGATTGGTGGACCCGCGCCGATGCGGACGCCATCCATCCCATCGTCGCGGTGCCGACGACCGCTGGCACCGGCTCGGAAGTGGGGCGCGCGAGCGTCATCACCAAGGCGGATACGGCGGAGAAGAAGATCATCTTCCACCCGAAGATCCTGCCTGCTGTCGTGATCTGCGACCCCGAACTAACCGTCTCGATGCCTGCCGCGATTACCGCCGGCACCGGCATGGACGCCTTCGCGCATTGTCTGGAGGCGTATTGCTCGCCCCATTACCATCCCATGAGCCAGGGCATCGCGCTTGAGGGGATGCGACTGGTGAAGGAGTACCTGCCCGTCGCCTATGCCACCGGATCGGATATCGAAGCTCGCGCGCATATGATGAGTGCGGCGATGATGGGGGCGACGGCGTTTCAGAAGGGGCTGGGCGCGATTCATGCCCTCAGCCACCCCATCGGCGCGCAGCATCATACCCACCACGGCACAACCAATGCCGTGGTGATGCAGCCAGTGCTGCGGTTCAACGAAAGCGCGGTGCGGGGGCGGTTGGATGCGGCGGCGGCATATCTGGGCATCGAGGGCGGATATGATGGCTTTTATGCCTTCGTTGGTGAGCTAAACGATACGCTGGGTATTCCGAAATCGCTGGCCGCGATGGGCGTGACGAACCCGGATACCGACCGGCTACTGCGCGATGCGCTGACCGACCCCAGCACGGGCGGTAATCCGATCGAGATGGAAGAGGCGAATACGCGGAAATTGCTGGAAGAGTGCTTGTCGGCTTAAGCCTTGGCCTGCGCCGCCGCGCCGATGCCGTCGATGGCTTCGAGCAGGCCATCCCATGCCAGCATGATCGAGGCGTGGCGGTTCTTGTAGTCGCGGGCGGGGGTCAGGACTTCCAGCCCTTGCCACATGCCGGTGGGGGCATCCGCGTTACTCTTGAGCATTGCGCGCAGGGCATCGCGGCCCTCTGCGATTTGTGCACGGGTCGCGCCGATGACCTGTTCACCCAAGATTGCCGCCGATGCCTGACCGAGTGCGCAGGCCTTCACGTCCTGTCCGTAATCGGCCACCTTGCCGCGTTCCATGACCACGTCGACCGTGACCGTCGATCCGCAAAGGGGCGAGCGTTTCACGGCGCTGCCCTCCGGCGTCGCCAGCCGCTCCGCATGAGGTACGTCGGCGGCCAGCGCGAGGATGCGCTTGGAATAGAGGCTGATAAGATCGGGTGCGTCGGCCATGTTCGTCTCCCTTGGGAGGGTGAATATAGCGCAGGACTCGCCTTTCGCCAAACCACGCGATAAGTCGCGGGCAAATCGTACTGGAGAAGCGCCATGTCCCCCGACCCCGCCACGTTGAAACTCAACGCCGACGGCCTGATCCCCGCCATTGCGCAGCAGCACGACACGGGTGAGGTGCTGATGCTGGCCTGGATGAACCCGGA
>CALJIU010000300.1 GCA_937974055.1 uncultured Neomegalonema sp.
CCGGGCGCAGTCGGTATCACCGGACCCACCCGCCGCCTCGGATCGAACAGCAGAAAAGACGGTATCCGCCCCTCGCCTTTACCTTTCGGAATCGGTGCGGCGGGTGCCGCGCGCTTCGCCACCGGCGGCACGCTCAACCCATGCGCCGCAATCGCAATCAACCGCCGCGCTGCCGCCTCCGCAGGCCGCAACGTGGCCAGCGCAGTAGACCGCACATGCCGCAGCACCGTCTCCCCAGCCCCCAGCACGACCCCCGCCAGCACGCGCAGCAGCGCGAGCCGGTTGATCTCGATGCAAAGGGGCCAGTCATAGGAAATAGCGATGTGCTCCTGTTGATACAAAACAGGAACAAAAATGCACATCACGACAGACCTGTCAAGCGTGCGGTGGCACGACCCGGCAATTGCCGTGGGTGGCGCAAGAAGGATACCGCGATCAGGTCGCGGTATCACCAATTCGAGGATCAGCCGCCCGTCCGGCGCACATCCTCTTCGGGATAGGCCAGATAATCCGAGCCTTCATAGGCGCTGTGACATTCGTTACATGCTTTATACACGTTCACCGCCAACGGCTTTCCGTTTGGCTGCACGGCCATGTAATACCAGTCATTCGTGCGGGGCGACGTGCCTTCCGCGACCTTCTGCATGAAGAAGACCGGGCCATGCTTCGTCTTGCCGTCATCGCCGACGCTGAAGCTTTCCTTCGCGATCACGGTCCCGGCGGGCATCTTCGCGCCTTCGTCCTTGAACTGGGTGTATTCCGCCGCACCCACCGAATTGACATAGGTGAACAGGAACCGCTCGCCATGCACGCCCGGATCGGCGGGCAGGGTGCTGGCCGGGGTCCAGGTGCGGAATTGCTCCACGAATTCCAGCGGCACCCATTTCTTCGGCCCGGTCAGGTATCCCCGGCCCATATCATCGGCGATGCACAGGTAAATCTGATGCGCATCGGCATTCGTCATCTCGTCGCGCGGGACCGTCAGGTTACAGTTTTCATCCACATGGCTATGCCCGGCGGCGTTGAGAAATCCGGTGCTGGCGACCATACCGCCGAGGGCGGCCAGTCCAATCAAAATCGTCCGTTTCAAGTTTTCACTCCCCAATACAGTTGCGAAACGCACCGTACACGGTCTTGTCCGCAGGAAAAGGCAAGATGTCGCACTTTGCCGTGATGGCCGCTCGATTGTTGTCTGTGGACCGCTCACCACTGGACGGCACGGACAAAATGGCCTTTATGACGCTCCAGACACGAATGAGGGATCGACCATGGACATCTTCGCCGAATTACGGGGCACCGTGCTTGCCGCATTGGACGCGATGGACCTGCCCGATGGCCTGAAGACCGATGCGGTCAGCGCCGAACCGCCCCGCGACGCCAGCCACGGCGACGTCGCCTCGAATGCTGCGATGGTCATCGCCAAGCAGGCGGGCATGAAACCGCGCGATCTGGCCGAAGGACTGGCCGCCCGCCTGAAAGACGATCCGCGCATCGACACCGTCGACGTGGCGGGACCGGGCTTTCTCAACCTGCGTCTGTCGCAGGAATTCTGGCAGTCGCGGGTGGCCGATGCCCTGCGCGCGGGCGAGGCTTACGGACGCTCGGATATCGGCACGGGCCGCAGCGTGAACGTCGAATACGTCTCCGCCAACCCCACTGGTCCCCTGCATGTCGGCCATACGCGCGGCGCGGTTTTCGGCGATGCGCTGGCATCCCTGCTGGAATATGCGGGCTATACCGTCACGCGCGAATACTACATCAATGACGGCGGCAGTCAGGTCGACACCCTCGCCCGTTCCGCCTTCGCCCGGTATCAGCAGGCCCATGGCCACGATATCGAGATCGCCGAGGGGCTTTATCCCGGCGATTACCTCGTGCCGATTGGCGAGAAGATGAAGGCCGAATTCGGGGATCGCTTCCTCGACCAGACCGAGGAGCAATGGCTGCCCGAAGTGCGCCCTTTCGCCACCGACGCGATGATGGACATGATCCGCGCCGATCTGGCCAGCCTCGGCGTCGTGATGGATGTGTTCTTCTCCGAAAAATCGCTCTACGGCACCGGCCTGATCGAAAAGGCCATCGGTGAACTCGACTCCAAGGGTCTGATATACGAGGGCGTGCTGGAGCCGCCGAAGGGCAAGAAGCCCGACGATTGGGAACCACGCGAACAGACGTTGTTCAAATCCACCGATTACGGCGATGACGTCGACCGCCCGATCAAGAAATCGAATGGCGATTGGACCTATTTCGCCCCCGACATCGCCTATCACTACGACAAGCTGCAACGCGCCGACGAACTCATCAACGTCTTCGGCGCGGATCACAGTGGCTATATCAAGCGGATGAAGGCCGCCTGCAAGGCGCTGGGCGACGGCACCGACCGCCTCGACATCAAGATCACGCAGCTCGTCAAACTGATGAAGGGCGGCGAGGAATTGAAGATGTCCAAACGCTCCGGCACCTTCGTCACCCTCGCCGAGTTGATCGAGGAGGTCGGGGCCGATGTGGTGCGCTTCGTCATGCTGACCCGCAAAAACGATGCGTCCTTCGATTTCGACTTCGACAAGGCGCTGGAGCAATCCAAGGACAACCCGGTCTTCTACGTCCAATACGCCCATGCCCGCGTCTGTTCTGCCCTGCGCAGGGCGGCGGAAGAAGTGCCCGACGTGCCGACGGATGACGCGACCCTCGCCGCCGCCGACCTGTCATCCCTGACCCATCCGGGCGAGTTGGCCCTCGTCGCGAAGATCGCGGAATGGCCGCGTCAGATGCGTCAGGCGGCGGATTCGCACGAACCGCACCGGGTCGCCTTCTACCTCTACGACCTCGCATCGGCCTTCCACGCCCTCTACAATATGGGCCAGAAAAACCCCGATTTGCGCTTCATTCAGCCCGAAGATGCGGCAGCCACCACCGCCCGCCTTGCCCTCGCACGCGCCAGCGCCTTAACTATTTCCAACGGTTTGGGCATCTTGGGCGTGACGCCGATGCAGGAAATGCGGTAAGGTTACTGAAATATTGCTTTGTCAAGGAAGCGCGTCGGATCGGGCGGGTCGGCGTGCGGTGTACAGATAAAAACCGCCGGGCAGGACCATGAGCATGGATCGAGATAGCTACGATGACGTGGATGACGACCGGGGCGTGGTCGCGGGCAGCAGCGGTGGGGCCATTCTTGGCGTGCTGATGACGCTCGTGATTGGGTGCGGTCTGGTATTCGCCGCCTACAAACTGGGCCAGCGCACCAGCGTCGATGACCCCCCTCTCCTGATCGCCGATGCGCAGGAGGCGAAGATGGCACCGCTCGACGAGGGCGGCACCCCCATCGCCAATCAGGACAACGATGCCTACACGATGGTCGATGGCGCACGTAACGACGGTGTTGCCTCCGGCGAGATCGACGGTGTGCTCGTGACCGACCGTCTGCCCGCGCGCGAACTCGACCCGACCAGCGCCTTGGCCGTGACGGCGGCGCAGCAGGACGCCTTGCGCATCGACGAGTTGCAGCCCGCCCCTGAACTGCGTGGCCAGCCCTCGCTCACCGACAATGACGCCCCCGACCGTAGCGATGAATTGCAGCTTGCGGGTGGTGCCGATGTGACTCAGGCCACCGACGCCGCCGTGCTGGGCGCTGCCGATGCGGCAAATGCCGCGCGTAATGCCGCCGCTGGCGCGGTCACGAATGGAACGCAGCAGGTTGCCGGGCTGGTACCGTCCACCCCTGCGGTTCCTTCGTTCAACACGGGCCTGACGGCGCAGACCCCGGCAGTGCCGCCCCTCGTGCGCAGCCCGGACACCACCATCGCCGTAGCCCCCGCCGCCGCCCCCGGTCCTCTGACCGAGGAGACGTTTGGTGCGGGCATCGTCGCGCCTTTGCCGCGCAGCAAGCCGGATCTTGGCCCGTCGATTACTTCTGCCGGTCGCACCGTGACCGCGCCGTCTCCGGTGCCGCTCAACCGGGTGCCCTCCGCAGCGGTTGCCACCACTATCGTGCCGAACAACCCGCTGCTGCCCGGACAGGCCGCTGCACCCACGCTTCAGGCCCAGCCTGTGCGCGTGCCTATCCCCGCGCAGCCGCTCAACGATGCGCAGGTGCAGCTAGGCGCGATGCCATCCCCCGATCTGGTGCGTGATCGGTGGCGGGCGTTGCAGGCACAGCACCCGGACCTTCTGGCACGCCTCGGTATCCAAGTGCAGGCGATCCGCACGGCCCAGGGGCAAGAGCTTCACCGCCTGCGTGCCGGGCCGCTGCCCACCACCCAAGCGGCGGCACAGCTTTGTGCGCAGCTTCGCGGTCGCGGCGTCGAGTGCTTCGTCCCCGCACGCCGCTGACGCGCCGCTGATGACCGCCGCCGCGATCTTCGGATGCGCCGGTCCCGTTCTCAGCGGGGCCGAGCGCGATTTTTTCCGTCAGGTGGACCCGTGGGGGTTTATCCTCTTCGCCCGCAATATCGAGACGCCCGATCAGGTGCGCGCCCTCACCACCGCCCTGCGCGATTCGGTCGGGCGCGATGCCCCGATCCTCATCGACCAAGAAGGGGGCCGTGTCGCCCGCTTGCGCCCACCCCAATGGCGCGGGTGGGGACCGGCCCTCGATACCGCTGACGCCGCCGGACTGACCGAAGATGAACGCTGCGAGGCGCTGCGCCTGCGCTACGCCCTCATCGGGGCCGAACTCGCGGGCGTGGGTATCGACGTCAACTGCGCCCCCCTTCTGGATATCCGTACCCCCGGTGCCCATGACATCATCGGTGACCGCGCCCTTGGCACTGACGCCGATGCCGTCATTCGGCGGGGCAGGGCGGTCCATGACGGTCTGCTCGATGCGGGCGTACTGCCCGTTATCAAACACGTTCCCGGCCATGGGCGGGCAGGGGCCGACAGCCACCTCGACCTGCCGGTGGTCGATACCCCCCTTGCCGAACTGGCCAAGACCGATTTCCGCCCTTTCGCGGCCCTTGCCGATGCGCCCCTCGCGATGACCGCGCATATCGTCTATCCCGCCCTCGACCCCGATGCCTGCGCCACCCTCTCGCCCATCGTCATCGACCATATTCGCCAGACACTTGGCCTGACCGGCCTGTTGATGAGCGACGATCTGTCGATGCACGCCCTGTCCGGCGATTTCGGCCAGCGCACGATCCGCACCCTTGATGCCGGATGCGATCTCGTCCTGCATTGCAATGGCGACATGGCCGAGATGCAGCCCATCGCCGCTGCCCTGCGCCCCCTCACCCCCGCCGCCGAGGCGCGCAGCACCCACGCGCTCGCCCTACGAGGCCGTGATATCGACGCCCTCGCTCTTGCCGAACGTTATGCCGGTCTGGCCGAAAAGGGCGGTATCCATGCCTGATGCGCCCGAAGCCGACACCCCCCAGACCGATACGGCAGAATCGAACTCCCTCCTCCTCGATATCGACGGGTTCGAGGGACCGCTCGACCTGCTCCTCACCCTCGCGCGTCAGCAAAAGGTCGACTTGCGCCACGTCTCGATCCTGCAACTCGCCGATCACTACCTCGCTTTCATCGATGCCGCGCGTGACCTGCAACTCGAAATCGCCGCCGATTACCTCGTCACCGCCGCATGGCTCGCCTATCTCAAATCGCGCCTGCTTCTGCCGCCCGACCCCACGGACGAAGACGCCCCCGATGCCGAAGAAATGGCCCGCCGCCTCGCGTTCCAGCTTCAGCGGCTAGAGGCCATGCGCGCCGCCGCCACTCGCCTGATGGCCCGCGACCGGGTGGGCCGCGACGTCTTCGTGCGCGGTGCGCCCGATCCCATCACCGTCAACCGCCAGACCGAATGGCGCGCGACCCTGCTCGACCTGCTGCAAGCCTACGCCCGGTGCAAGACCAAGGCGGCCTACACTCCCCTGCATGTCGAACGCCCCAAGATTTACGCGATGGAGGACGCCCTGCGCCGCCTCGGTGTCACCCTCGGCACGGCCCTCGACTGGACCACGCTACAGGCGTTCCTGCCCGAAGATTGGCGCGAACCCCGTCTCGTCCGCTCCGCTATGGCCAGCACCTTCGCCGCCTCGCTCGAACTTGCCCGCGACGGCATCGTCTCCCTGCGCCAGAGCGAACCTTTCGGCACCATCGAATTGCGCAAGACCGCCCCGTGAGTACCGAAGAATCCCTCCAATTCGCCCCGCCTACCCTTGATGAGCAGGAGCGGATGGTCGAAGCGATGCTCTTTTCCTCCACCGAACCGCTTTCGGCGGAGGCGATGGAAAAGCGGATGCCAACCGGATCGAACGCCGCCGAAGTCCTGCGCCGGTTGGAGCGTCACTACGAAGGCCGGGGCGTGGCCCTTATCCGTGTCGCCGGGAAATGGGCCTTCCGCACCGCCTCCGACCTCGGTTTTCTGCTGCGCAGCGAGGAGACGGCAACGAAAAAGCTGTCCCGCGCCGCCGTCGAAACCCTGTCCATCATCGCCTATCACCAGCCCGTCACTCGCGCCGAGATCGAGGAAGTGCGCGGCGTCGCCGTCTCACGCGGCACGCTCGACCTGTTGCTCGACATGGAATGGATACGGCTGGGCCGCCGCCGCGAGTCGCCGGGCCGCCCCGTCACCTTCGTCACGACCGAAGGCTTCCTCGACCATTTCGGCCTCGACAGCACCCGCGATTTACCGGGCTTGGACGAATTGAAAGCCGCCGGTCTGCTCGACGCCCAGCCCAAGGGCGGCTTCGCCGTCCGCGACGCCCCTGAAGAGGACGAGGATGACGACACTCCAGAGGACGATCAGGCCGATCTGTTCTGACTTTCTGGAACCCTCTCCCGCTTGCGGGCGAGGGCGGGGCGAGGGCAGCGGTATCTGAAGGTGCGACGGCGGTCGGAGCGTAGAAAACGCTCACCCCCCGAAATGCTTCGACAGCTTCAACCCCTGCCCCTGATAATTCGACTTCACCGGACCCCCGCCATACAGGATATCCGGGGCCGCTTGCATCGGTTCATACAGCAGCCGCCCGACTACCTGCCCATGCTCCAGCGCAAAGGGCGTTTCGTGGCAGCGCACCTCCAGCACGCCCCGCGCGCCGCTACCCCCCACCGCCGCATGGCCGAAGCCGGGATCGAAGAATCCTGCGTAATGCACCCGAAATTCGCCGACCAGCGCCGAATACGGCACCATCTCGGCGGCGGCGCAGGGCGGCACATGCACCGCTTCGCGCGACGCCAGAATGTAGAACGCCCCCGGATCGAGGATCAGCCGCCCCTTGCTGTCGGTGTAAAGCGTGTCCCAGAACTCCGCCGGGTCATACGCCCCGATCCTTTCCAGATCGATCAGCGCCGAGTGCCGCTTCGCGCGATATCCCACCGGCCCGCCCTCGCTACCCAGCAAATCGACGCTGAAACTCACCCCGCTTTCGGCAGGGTCGCGCCCCATCGACAAGGGTGCGCCGTCCAATTGCACGAGGCTATGTTCGGCGTGAAGCGCGGCCAATTCATCCGACCCATACGCCGCTTCGCCCGCGCGGAACCGTATCTGGTTCAGCCGCACCCCCGTCCGGGCCAGCACGCTGAAGGTCCGTGGCGAAATCTCGGCATAAAGCGGCCCGGTATAGCCCGCATCCAGCCGGTCGAACTCGGTCGCCCCATCCCCGATCAACCGCGTGAACAAATCCAGCCGCCCGGTCGAGCTTTTCGCGTTGGCGGCGGCGCTGATCCCGGCGGGCAGGGCCAGCCGCTCCTGCAATGGCACCAGATACACGCACCCCGTCTCCAGCACCGCTCCGGCGGTCAGGTCGATTGCGTGCATCGAGAAATCGGTCAGCCGGTCGCGCACCGCATTGCCGCCACCCGGCAGGAAACTGGCGCGGATGCGATAGGCGATATCGCCGAGGCGAAGATCGAGGCTGGCGGGTTGTATCTGACCGTCGGCAAAGGGCGTATCGGCGGTAATCGCGCCGGTTTCGGTCAGGGACCGGATCGCTTGAGACGGAAGAACACCGGAACCGTTCTTCTGCATCTCATAACCCATGCGGTGAAAAGTGGTCGGGCTAGCAGGATTTGAACCTACGACCTTTCGTCCCCCAGACGAACGCGCTACCAAGCTGCGCTATAGCCCGACAATGGTGGTGTCTTAGCGCCCCGCGATGCGGAGCGCAATGGCCGATCACGCCGCAGCGCGACCATTTTCGATGAGGCTGCCGCGCAGCGCGACCAATGCGTCGAGTGCCTTGCGAAGCGCCTTCTTCTCGGCGGCGGACATCGGCAACGGCCCATCGGCCCGTTCGGTCGCGGCGGCAACGGCCTCGACCGGCACATCCTGCTGCACCAGCGACGTCACGACCGGCACGCCGTCCGACCGTTCGGTAATCGCTTTTACGCCCTGTTCCTTCAGGGCTTTCTGCACGCCCTTGATGGAAAAGCCGTCGACATGAAGCATCTCGCGAACACCCCTCAACAGAGAGATATCTTCAGGTCGATAATACCGGCGGCCCCCGCCACGCTTCATGGGCTTGACCTGTGGAAACTTGGTTTCCCAGAATCTCAGCACATGGGCAGGCACTTCCAGTTCCTTCGACACTTCGCTGATCGTGCGAAACGCTTTCTCGGATTTCGTCATTCAGTCGCTCCAGCCACCCGTTGCCCCGTTTCCAATCCCTGCCCGATCCCCCGACCGGACATGCTCATTCGGCGTTTGTCGTCTCGCCGTTTATCTTATCTTTCAGCACGTGCGAGGGCCGGAATACCAGCACCCTGCGCGGATGAATCGGCGCTTCTTCACCCGTCTTCGGGTTGCGGCCTATCCGGCCCGCCTTTTCGCGAACGCTAAAGGTGCCGAAGGATGAAATCTTCACCTTCTCGCCCTTCGTCAGCACATCTGAAATGTGGTCTAAAACGGACTCGACCATCTGTGCGGATTCGTTCCGCGACAGGCCGAGTTCCCGGTAAACCGCCTCGCTGAGATCCGCGCGCGTGATCGTTTTTGTCGTCATCGTGACACCCGCCTTCCCCGTAAGCTCCCCCAAACTATTCGTGAAGTCTGAAAAGAGTCAATATACAAAGGTGGTTAGAGTGCAATCCGATGGGATGAGTCACGATGTGCAGGCAAATGTACACACTTATGGCGATTTCTGGGCAAGATCGCGGGTTGCGCAGGCATGGTTCTACCAGCGCAGCGCGGCTGCACCCCATGTGAACCCGCCGCCCATCGCCTCCAGCAACAGCAGGTCGCCGGGCTGAATTCGCCCATCCCGAATCGCAACGTCCAGCGCCAGCGGAATCGATGCGGCGGAGGTGTTGGCATGGTCCTGCACCGTCACGATCACCCGCTCCATCGGTACGCCGATCTTCTGCGCCGTACTGGCGATGATGCGGGCATTCGCCTGATGCGGGATCACCCATGACACATCATCCGATGTCAGGCCCGCCGTGGCCAGCGCCGCCTCGCCAATCTCGGCAAGGTTACGCACCGCGTGCTTGAACACCTCGCGCCCATTCATGCGCAGATGCCCCGCAACCCCGGTCGAGGACGGTCCACCATCGACATAGAGCGCCGTATTATGCTGCCCGTCCGACCGCAATTCGGTGCTCAATACACCCCGGTCATCGGTGGTCCCGGTCCCGTCTTCGCCGCGCAGGACGACCGCCCCCGCGCCGTCACCGAACAGGACGCAGGTGGCCCGGTCCGACCAGTCGAGGATACGCGAGAACGTCTCGGCCCCGATCACGACCGCCCCACGCGCTTTGCCCGTCTCGATGAATTGCGTTGCCACCGTCAGCGCATAGACGAAGCCGGAGCAGACCGCCTGCACGTCGAAGGCGCAGCCGTGCTTCATGCCCAGATTATGCTGTACCCGCGTGGCGGTGGAGGGAAAGGTCTGGTCCGGCGTGGCCGTGGCCAGCACGATCAGGTCGATATCCCCGACATCCATCCCCGCCATGGCCAGCGCGCGCCGCGCGGCATCGGTGGCAAGGTCTGAGGTCAACTGGCCATCGGCGGCGATGTGGCGTTGGTGAATGCCGGTTCGCTCTACGATCCAGTCATGGGTGGTGTCCACGCTTGCGGCCAGTTCCGTATTCGTCACGACCCGTTCGGGCAGGGCGGCACCGGCGCCCATGGCTACGGCACGGCGCACGCTCATTGGTCGTCCTCGGCGGGGGCGGGCGAATCGGACGCGGCCTTGATCGAGTCGAGAGAGAATTCCAACTGTCCGGCGATGCGGTTGATGACATCGGCGCGGGACATGGTGGCGGCCAATTCGACGGCGGCGGAGAACCCTGTCGCATCTGCCGACCCGTGGCTCTTCACCGCCAGCCCGTCCAGCCCAAGGAACACCCCGCCATTCACGCGGCGCGGATCGATCCGGCGTTTCAGCCGTCGCAGCGAGCCGATTGCGAACAACGCGGCAAGGCGGCTGGTCCAGTCATGCTCGAACGCGCCGCGCAGGTGGCCGCTGATGAACTGCGCGATCCCTTCGGCGGATTTCAGCGCGACATTGCCGGTGAACCCATCGGTCACGATCACATCGGCGGCCCCGGTCGGAATGGCGTTCGCCTCGATGAAGCCGGTGAATTCAAACCCGCTATCGTCACGTTTGGCCATCTCGCGCAGGATTTCGGCGGCTTCCTTGACCTCCGGGCGGCCTTTCGTTTCCTCGACCCCGACATTCAGCACCGCGACGCGCGGGCGGTCTGCCCCCAGCGCGATGCGGGCGTATTCGGTTCCCATCACGGCATATTTGGCAAGGTCGGCGGCATCAGCGCGGACATCGGCCCCCATATCCAGCACGATGCAATGCTCGCGCTGTCCCCGTGTCGGCCACAGGGCGGCGATTGCGGGGCGGTCAACGCCATTGGCCCGGCGCAGGCAGAACAACGCCATCGCCATCATCGCGCCCGTATTCCCGGCGGAAACCATCGCGGAGGCTTCGCCATCGCGCACCGATTCGAGCGCCCGCCACAAACTCGAAGCCCGCCCACGCCTAACGGCGACGGCGGGCTTTGCGTCCATCTCGATAACATCGTCGGTATGGCGAATTTCGTATCGCCCCTCCAGAACGCGCGTGCGTTTCGTGAAGTGCGGTTCGATCTCTTCGGCCCTGCCATGCAGCAGAAAGCGAATATCGGGATCGACCCTCGCGAGGGCGGCAATGCCGTTTATGACGCTGGCGGGAGCATTGTCCCCGCCCATGGCATCGATAGAGAGGGTGATTTCATGGCCCATAGACGGGTCTTCTCTCTCGTTCGCGGGCCATGGACACCGGATCGGTCAGATCAGGGAGGGCGCGGCCTATGCCGCCTCGTCGTCGTCGTAATCCGGCTCGACGGCAACGATCACTTCGCGGTCACGGTAATGTCCACATGCCGAGCAGACATGGTGCGGGCGCTTCAGCTCGCCGCAATTGTCACATTCGTGGTGGGCTTGGGGCTTGAGCGCGTCGTGCGAGCGACGCATACCGCGCCGAGAGCGCGTAATCTTTGACTTAGGGACAGCCATATCGAATTCCTTGTTGCCGAGGTGCCCAACCCTGCCGAGACGAGCGGACATGGAGGCAGCGCATTTGAGGTCGCGAAACTAGCGATCCACGGCTCGAAAACAACCTTTTTCGCATCATTCGCCGTCGTTTGACGATTCCATCTTCTTTTTGAGGTCCGCAAGTGACGCAAAAGGCTTGATATCCGCCTCCTCAATCGGCGCTGCACCCTTGGGAATAGCACTGAATACAGCGTCTTCGGCCACTTCCTCGCTGCGCGGATAGGGATCGAGGGCAATCCCCAACTCCTCGGCGATTACATCCATCAGGTCCAGCGGATCGGTCAGCGGTTCGGGAACCTCGCCCAGTTCCGAATCAGTCACGATCTCGTATTCCGCCCCCGGCTTCTCCTCGCCATAGAGCCGATCCATTGGCAGGAAGCCGCGTTCAAACTCCTCCTCGATGGTTGCCGGCACGGGGTCGAGCGTCACGACGCATTCCTGCGTCACCGCTGCTTCGATCCGCCCGGACAGGCGCACCCCCGCCCGCCACGGTTCGCTCTGCACCGTCCAAGACAGTGCATCGACGGCGACCAGCCCGAATCGCGCGCGCACCGCTTCGCGCTCGATTTCGGATGCCGTGCCGGTATGCTGCGCAGGTCCGGCGCGCAGATCGGTGACGGATAGACGGCGCGATTGAGCGTCGTTCGGGGATGCGGAGCTTGCCATGATCCGTGCCTTTGCTTGAATTGTTGTCCGCAAGGCGCTAGCCCTCGGAAAAGCCGTCGTTCTGAGGCGAAGGAGTATCAGCATGGACCGACTCGACTCAACACCCGCAAGCGCCCGCAAGCCGATTGCCCTCGCATTGGTTGCCGCCGTCCTTCTCGCGGCCTGCGAGCCAGTGCGCCAGACCCACGGCTACGTGCCCGCCGAAGCCTACGTCAAACGCATCAAGGTTGGCGAGGATGGGCGCGCCGATGTTGTCAGCAAGATCGGACGCCCCAGCACCACCGGCACCTTCGAGTCGGATGAGGAATGGTACTACATCTCCCGCTCGACCGAGACGCGCGCCTTCTTCGCGCCGAAAGCGACCGAGCAGAAGGTGATGGTCCTGTCCTTCGACGCCGATGGTGTGGTGAAGGACATGAACCGCTATGCGCTGGAGGACGGTCAGGTGGTCGACCTCGTTACCCGCACCACGCCGACCCGTGGCAAGCGCCTGACCTTCCTGCAACAGCTTCTCGGCAATATCGGCAGGTTCACCCCCGGCCAGATCACGGGCGACGAGTCGTTCTTCTAAAGCTAATTGCGATTATCCCGAAACACCAAGCGCCATGTTTCGCGCAGCTCTTGGCGCGAAACATGGCTCAGGTTTATCGCAGATCGTTATGATATGATCCTTTCGATAGGGGGCCGATAGAGAATGGCGACCGTTTCCCTGTTGTCGGACGAGGATCTGTCGCCGGATGCGGCGGCGGTCTTTGCCGATATCCGTGCAGCGCGCGGCACCGAGTACGTCAATAACTTCTGGCGTGCCTTGGCCAATGATCCGCCGCTACTGCGTGCAACGTGGGAGCGGCTGAAGCATGTCATGGCCCCCGGCGCGCTCGATCCGCTGGTGAAGGAGATGCTCTACATGGCCGTCTCTACGGCAAATGGCTGCGAATACTGCATCCATTCCCATTCGGCGGCGGCACGGGCGAAGGGGATGACCGACGCCCAATACGGCGAGCTTCTCGCTGTGATCGGCATGGCGATGCAGACGAACGGTCTGGTCAGCGCGATGCAGGTGCCAGTGGACACGGCGTTCGAGGCATAGCGCGAAACGCCGTCAATCCACCCGAACGATCTCTCCGTGATACCGCGCATCGGTCGGCTGACCCGTGGGCGAGCCGCCTTCTTCCTCGTAACTGAGCGCGAAGATATCCCCTGGCCCCGCGCGGAAGCTAGCGCGGCTGGTCGGGTCGTCGGGGAACAGGCCGATGGAGATCGGTCTCGTCGCCCCCTCCGGCAGGTGCCACATCTGCACGTCCTTGCCTTCGGGCGCGCGCACGTTCAGCGGGATCACTGTCGCCAGCCCGCTGCCCGTGTCGAATTCCACCACCATACCGGGGGTGCCATCGGCATCGGATGACACCACGGCCACATAGCGCGGAGCATCCGACGTGTCGCGCAGCGCGGGCAGGAAGGCCAGCGCCGCCATGCCCGCCGCCGCCATTCCGCCCAGCAAGGCAAATCCCTGCCACCGCCGCGCCCGTGCATTCGCTTTGCGCAGGTTGCGCCGTGTTTCGTCATGGGCCAGCCGCTGCGTGATCCGCGCGAACATCCCCTCCGGCGGCGTCACCGGCTCGATAGGGGAGAGCAGGGCAGCGAGCCGCAATTCCCAGTCTTCGCGGGCACGCCTTTGCCGGGGGCTTTCCCCTGTCTTTGGCAAGGTGCCCAGCGCCCGTTCGGCGGCATCCAGATTGCGTTCACCACCCATCATTCGCTCAAACACGTCTTGAGGGAAATCAGACCCCGGCGCAGCCACGTTTTGATCGTGTTCACCGGCGTGTTAAAGGAGCGCGCGAGATCCTCGCGGGTTTCGCCGTGATAATAAGCCCGCAATACTAAATCGCGGTCCCGTGTCTCCAGCCGGTTCAGGCAATCCACCAGCGTCAGGTATTCGACCCCGCCATCACTTGCGAGGGCCGGGTCCGGTGCAGCGGCCATTTCTGCTTCGGAGCCGGTCGCAGCGCCCAGAAAACCACGCCCCTGCCGCCGTAATGCATCGATAGAGCGGTTGCGCGCGATCACCGCCAGCCACGCTCCAGCCTGCCCCCGTCGACGGTCGAAATTATCAGCGCGGTTCCAGACATCGGTGAAGACATCCTGCAAGACGTCTTCCGCCATCGCGCGATTGCGGCAAATCTTCAAGGCGATGCCGAACAATTTGGGACTGATACGGTCATACAGCAGTCGAAAAGCGGCCCTGTCTCGCCGGGCGGTGGCGAGCAGCAATTCATCTAGTTCGCTATCCGAAGCCATGCGGTTCCGCCCTGCTTGATCAGTTCCATCAAACTAACGCCGCCCGCGAAACTTTCCACACTTCCGTTGCGAATGGCAGAAGAACGCAGAATGCGAATCCCTCTCCCATTCACCCCACCGAAGGGGGGAGGGTGGCGCGCGCCTTCGGCCCCACACACCCTTGTGGTGGTTCTCACCTGCCTCCACGCCGCAGGCGCGCGTCCTTTTTCCAAGGGTCAGGCAGCCAGCCGTTCTCGCCGCGCGAGCAGGGTGCCGTAGATCAATGCCAGCGCCGCGATACACACCGGCACCATCACGGCGAGGATCACGAAACCCCATCCCCCCGTCGCCATCAGCTTGCCCGAACTCAGCGCGGCGGTCGCCATCATGCCCATGACGAGAAAATCGTTCAGTCCCTGCACCCGCGCCCGGTCCTCAGGCCGATGATGCGCCGCCAGCAGGCTGGTCGCGCCGATATAGCCGAAATTCCACCCCAGCCCCAGCAGGATCAGGGCGATGTAGAAATCATGCAGCTCGATCCCCGACAGCGCCACCGCCGAACAGGCGGTCAGCAATGCCAATCCCACCGCGATCACCGGGCGCGGCCCGACGCGGGCGATGATCGACCCGGTGAAGAAACTGGGGGCGAACATGGCGATGACATGCCACTGCACCACCCCCGCCGCATCCACCGTCCCGAATCCGCAGGCAACCATGGCCAGCGGCGTCGAGGTCATCATCAGCGTCATTGTTCCGTACACGAACATCGCGCAGAGCATGGCAACGGGGATATTCCGATCCGCGAAAATCTCCGCCCATGGCCGGGGCGGCACGCGCTCCGCCTTCGGAGCGGGCGTTGGGATATCGAGAAAGGCGATCAGCACCATCCCGATCAAGTTCACGACCACCAGAAAGCCAAACGCCCCCACGAATGGCACGGCGGAAAACGCCCCGTCCATCCGCGTCACGATCTGCGCGCTCAGGACCGCCGCGACCAGCCCCCCGGCCAGCACCAGCGATATCGCCTTGGGCTTGTATTCGTCGGGGGCCGTATCGGTGGCGGCAAAGCGAAAATAGCCCTGCGTTGCCTGATAGACCCCCGCAAACATATAGGCGAAGCACAGCATCCAGAATTCGCCGCGCAGCATCGCCAATGCCGCAAAGGTGCCACCCAGCATGGCCAAGCCGGTCCCAAGCCAGAACCCCGCTTTTCGCCCAAAGCGCCCCATGAACAGCGACATGGGCACCGCCGTCAGCATCCCGGTCAGCATCTGTACCGCGATGGGCAACGTGGCCAATCCCGGATCATCGGCCAGAATCGCACCGGCAAGCCCGCCGAGGATGATATAGACGGGTAACTGAGAGCCGAGCACCGCGCTCATGGTGGCCAATACCGCGACATTGCGCACCGCGCGCGGCTTATCCATCATGGGCGCGGCATCGGTCATGTCTCGGCTGTCGGCGGCGGGCCGTCCCGGAACTCGCGAGCGAGGGCATCCAGCACACCATTCGCGAATTTCGCTTCATCCCCCTCGAAGAAAGCCTTCGCCACCTCGACATATTCGTTGATGATGACGTTGCGCGGCACCTTTGGCATCGTCAGGAACTCGCTCCCCGCCGCCCGGAACAATGCCCGCAGGGTCGGGTCGATGCGCTTTAGCGGCCAGCCGGATTTCATCACGCCATCGACCGCCTTGTCGATCCGCCCCTGCTGATCGACCACCCCTTCCAATGTCTTGCGAAAGTGCTTTTTATCGGCTTTGGCGATCTGTTCGTCGTCGATCTCCTGAACGGCCCGGTGCGACTGAAATTCCAGCACGATGGACCGCCAGTCCGTGCCCGTCATCTCCATCTGATACAGCGCCTGCACCGCATTCAGCCGCGCCGCAGACCGGGCGCGACGGGTTACATCGTTGCGGTTCAGGGCTGGCGCATCGGTCGTCGCTTCCGTTCCGGGTCCGTCAGACATCGCGCGTCGTGCCCGTATCGTCGGCCATCTGGATATGCTCCGAGTCCGGCAGGAAGCTGGATGACCGCTTTGCCGCCTGCGCCCCGTCGCGCATTCCGATCAAGGCGATGCAGGCATCTGCGGCCCCTGCGCCCTTGTTCTTCTGGGTCGGGTCGGCGCGCACATAGGCCTGATCCATGTTCTCGACCGTCAGGATGCCGTTGCCGATGGCCAAGCCCTGCTCGATGCCCAACGACATGATCCCCCGTGCGGACTCGTTCGACACCGTGTCGTAATGCGAGGTTTCCCCCCGGATCACGCATCCCAGCGCGACATAGCCATCATACCGCCCGTTCTGCGCCGCCATGGCAATCGCAATGGGCAGTTCCAGCGCCCCCGGCACTTCGGTCACATCCGTCTCGACCCCCGCCTCGACCAGCCGGTCGACGCAGCCTTGAGTCAGCATATCGGCGATATCGCGGTAGAAGGGGGCGACGACGACCAGCACCCGTTTCGATTCAAGCATCTCTAGCGCTCCCCCTGACGCGCCGCACGCGCGTCTTCCAGCCGTGCCACGTATCGCGCCAGCACGTCGATTTCAAGGTTTACCGCCACCCCTGCGCTCAATGCGCCAAGTGTCGTTTCCGATTGCGTATGCGGAATGATGTTCACACCAAAGCGCGACCCCTCCACCTCGTTCACCGTCAGCGACACCCCGTCCAGCGTCACCGATCCCTTCGGCGCGATGAACCGGGCGAGATCGTCGCTCGCCTCGAAGACCAGCCGCAGCGAATCCCCCTCTGGCGTTGCCGAGGCGACCCGCGCTGTCCCATCCACATGCCCGCTGACGATATGTCCGCCCAGCTCGTCGCCGATCCGCAGCGCCCGTTCGAGGTTCAGCCGCGTGCCCGCGCGCCAATCCCCCGCATTCGTCGCCCCCAGCGTTTCGGCGGAGGCATCGACGGCGAACCAGTTGCCGTCCCCATCCTTGCCCTTATCCGTCACGGTCAGGCAGCAGCCCGAACACGCGATGGACGCCCCGGTCGCAACCGTCTCCATGTCGTAGGCCGTGCCGATCACAAAGCGCGTATCGCCCCGCGTCTCCACGCTGCGCACGGTGCCGATATCGGTGATGATGCCGGTGAACATTCTTGTCAGTCCTCTTGGTCGCGTCGCCAGACGCATAAGGTGTCGGGTCCGATTGCCTCGCAGGAGACTTGCCGGAAACGCGGCGCATCCGCCAGTGCGTTTATGCCCATCGCATCCAGCGCCCGTCGCGCGTCCCCGCCCAAGATGGTGCCGCCGGTGAACCAGACCAGCCGATCCACGCAATCCGCGCGTAGCAGGGCCGTCGCCAGCGTCGCGCCCCCCTCGCAGAAAATCGACGCATGGCCCAGCCCTGCAATCGCGTCCAGCAGGGCAGGGGCATCCCCCGCCATCTGTATCACCGCCGCCCCCGCCGCTTCCAGCGCGGCGGCCCGGTCTGGATAGGCCGCACGGTCGCCGAGGATGACCGCAGCACCCGCCGTCAGTACGCGCGCGGTCGTCGGCGTCCGCAGCCGCCGGTCCGCAATCACCGGCACCGGGCTCGCGTCCGCCATCCCCACCAGCCGCACATCCAGCGCAGGGTCATCCGCCAGCACCGTACCCGCCCCCGTCAGGATCGCATCCGAGCGCGCCCGCATCAGGTGCACCCGCCGCCGCGCATCCGGCCCGGTAATCCACTGCGACTCCCCCGCCGCCGTGGCAATCGCCCCGTCCAGCGTCGTCGCCAGTTTCAGCGTCACCGTCGCCCGCCCGCTGCGCCGCATCCGCAGGTATGGCGCGAGCAGCGCGCGTGCCGCCTTCTCACCCGGACCCACCGTCACGGCGATGTCCGCCGCCTCCAAAGCCGCAAACCCCCGCCCTGCCACGCGCGGGTCGGGATCGGCGAAGGGGGCGACCACCCGCCCCACCCCTGCCTGAACCAGTGCCTGCGCGCAGGGCGGCGTCTTTCCATGATGCGCGCAGGGTTCGAGGGTTACGAACACCGTCGCCCCCCGCACGGTGCCCGCCCCATAGCGCGCTGCGGCATCGGCTAGGGCATTCGTCTCCGCATGGGGCCGACCGCCATCGCCGGTTCGCCCCCGGCCCAGCACCCGTCCGCCACGCATGATAATGCATCCGACTGCCGGATTCCCCCCGGTTCGCCCCAGCCCGCGCCGGGCCATTGCGAGGGCGAGGGCCATGCCCTGCGCGTCAGGCATCATCCGGATTTTCCGGGCCTTCCACCTGCGGCGGTCGTAATTCCTGCACGAACGTCTCGAAATCGCTGGCATCCGAGAAATTGCGATACACGCTCGCGAAGCGCACATAGGCGACCGTGTCGATCCCTGCCAGCGCCTGCATCACCGTCTCCCCGATCCGGTCTGATGCAATTTCAGTCTCACCTTGCGACTCCAACTGTCTTACGATGGCGCTAACCATGCGTTCGATGCGTTCCGGCTCGATGGCGCGCTTGCGCACCGCCATATGAATCGAATGGGCCATTTTGTCCCGGTCGAACGGTACGCGCCGTCCGTTCTTCTTCAGGACGGTCAATTCGCGCAGTTGCACCCGCTCGAAGGTCGTGAACCGTGCCCCGCATTCGGGACAGAACCGCCGCCGCCGGATCGCGCTGTGATCCTCAGCAGGGCGCGAATCCTTCACCTGAGAACTGGTATCGCCACAGAATGGACAGCGCATGGTCGACCCCTCGTTGTCATGCATTGCTTTCCACTTACAACGGAAAACGCCGCCCCGAAAGGGGGCGGCGCCGCATCGTCTTTTAACGGATCGTCAGGATCAAAGCTGATCGTAGATCGGGAAGCGGCGGCACATGGCAATCGCCTGTTCCTTGACCTGCGCTTCGACTTCACCATTGCCCTCCGGCCCGTTTGCCGCGAGGCCGTCCACGACCTTGTTGATCATCTGGCCGATCTCGGTGAACTCCGCCTCACCAAAGCCGCGCGTCGTTCCGGCGGGTGATCCAAGACGAACGCCCGATGTGACCATCGCTTTTTCCGGATCGAACGGCACGCCGTTCTTATTGCAGGTGATATGCGCCCGGCCCAGCGCGGCCTCGGTATCATTGCCCTTCACGCCTTTTGGTCGCAGATCGACCAGCAGCACATGCGTATCCGTCCCGCCCGTCACCAGATCGAGGCCCCCGTCCATCAGGGCCGCCGCCATCGCCTTGGCGTTCTTGATGACCTGCCCGGTATACTCTTTATACTCCGGCGTCAGTGCCTCGCCAAAGGCCACGGCTTTTGCGGCGATCACGTGCATCAGTGGCCCGCCCTGCAAGCCGGGGAAAACGGCGGAGTTGAACTTTTTGCCCAGCGCGTCGTCGTTCGACAGGATCATGCCCCCGCGTGGTCCGCGCAGCGTCTTATGCGTCGTCGTCGTCGCAACATGGCAGTGTTCCAGCGGGTTCGGGTGATGACCACCTGCGACTAGCCCGGAGAAATGCGCCATATCCACATGCAGGATGGCCCCGACCGAATCCGCGATCTCGCGGAATTTCTTCGCGTCGATCTGGCGTGGCACCGCCGACCCGCCCGCATAGATGAGTGCAGGCTTGTGCTCTTCGGCCAGCTTGGCAACCTGATCGTAATCGATGAGGTTCGTGTCTTCGGTCACGCCATACTGAACGGCATTGAACCATTTGCCCGACATATTAGGCCGTGCGCCATGAGTCAGGTGCCCTCCCGACGCCAGGTCCATCCCAAGGATCGTATCCCCCGGCTTGATGGTGGCCAGCATGACTGCTTGGTTTGCCTGTGCGCCCGAATGAGGCTGTACGTTGGCATAGGAGCAGTCGAACAGTTTACACGCCCGCTCGATGGCCAGCGCCTCAGCCGTATCGACATGTTCGCAACCACCGTAATAGCGTTTGCCCGGATACCCTTCCGCATATTTGTTCGTCATTACCGAGCCTTGCGCCTGCATCACGGCGCGGCTGACGATATTTTCGGAGGCGATCAGTTCGATCTCTTCCTGCTGGCGTGTCAGTTCGCGGGTCATGGCCTCCTGAATCGCCGGATCACGTTCTGCGAGATCCTGCTGAAAGAAGCCGTTGGCCAGTGCTGCGTCGAGCATCGCGCTCTCTCCCTATGCAATAATTTTTGCCGAAGTTCGTTAAACTTCGCCGCTTTCCCTATCATACCTCTACACCATCTGGCCTTGCCTCAGCAATTTACGAATCAGTCATGTTCAATGTCGCGCCGAAGGCCGGGGACAATGTATAATCTTAACGAAACACCCGAAAGAATCGTTCGATGCACATGGTTCATAATGAGACATCTCCAGATTGGACATGTTAAGAATACGGCGTAGGATTGCGTTCGGAACGCCCATTTTTCGCCCCAATTGCAAGGGTTTCCGGTGTGTTTCATCGTGATGGTATCGATCTATTCACCCACCTTATCGTTGAATTAAGGACACAGTTTCGAGTGGTTAACCCTTCTTGTTCCTTTTTTGAATGATTTGGAAACTGGCGTATGCTAGCTCGTATCTACCAGCGGTAACTCGTCACCTGTGTGACAGGTTGCGGCGGTCGTGCGTCATGTACGGTTCTGGCCTCCTCGGCGGATGAGGCGGAGAAGTTGGAATGAAAATTGCTTGGGAGGCCGTGGCTCTTGCCTGTGGTCTTTTTTTGGCAACCGGCTATGGCGTGAGACGAAAATGGAGTGGAGATGAGCAATGAAGCGTAAGAATTTATTGTTGGCGAGCAGCGGCCTTGTGCTGGGTGCAGTCGCCTTCATGAACGGCGCAGGGGCCCAGACAGAGGTCCTGCCGCCGAATGCTGAGCCAGGGAAATGCTACGCACGCGTGGTTATTCCGGCCCAGTACCGTACGGTTACCGAGCGTATCGTGGATCGCGCCGGTGGCGAGCGGATCGAAGTCATTCCGGCCCAGTACCGGAACGTGACCGAGACCGTCGTCGTCGAAGAGCCTTCCGAGCGCCTCGAAGTCGTTCCCGCAACCTATCGCACCGTGACCGAAACGGTCGAAGCTCAGGAGCCTTCCGAGAGCCTCGTCATCGTTTCCGGTGGTGGCGGCGGTGGTGCCATCGTTGATGCGGCCACGGGTGCTGCAATCGCCGGTGCCGCTGGCATCGACGCCAACGGTTTCGCAACCGACGCATCGGGCAACGTGATCCGTGGTGCTAACGGTGCAGGTATCCTCGCCCGTGCAACGGGTGGTACGGGTGGCGGTGCTTCCGGCAACTCCGGTGGTGCAACCTTCCGCTCGGTCTCGCAGACGGTCGTCGTTGAAGAGCCTTCCGAGTCGCTTCAGGTCGTCCCTGCGACGTTCAAGTCGGTTTCGCAGACGGTTGTCGTCGAAGAAGCCTCCGAATCGCTTCAGGTTGTTCCCGCGCAGTTCCGCGACGTCGCTCAGACGGTCGTCGTAGAAGAGGCTTCCGAGTCGCTTCAGGTTGTGCCCGCGAAATACGCCACGCGCACCCAGACGGTCGTTGTTGAAGAGCCTTCCGAGAGCCTTCAGGTCGTCCCCGCGACGTTCAAGTCGGTTTCGCAGACGGTCGTCGTCGAAGAGCCTTCGCAGTCGCTTCAGATCGTTCCCGCACAGTTCCGCACTGTCGCACAGACGGTCGTCGTAGAAGAGGCCTCCGAGTCGCTTCAGGTTGTCCCCGCGACGTTCCGGACGGTTTCGCAGACGGTCGTCGTCGAAGAGCCTTCCGAGTCGCTTCAGGTCGTTCCGGCCACCTTCAAGTCGGTCTCGCAGCAGGTCGTCGTCGAAGAAGCCTCGGAATCGCTTCAGGTCGTTCCGGCCACCTTCAAGTCGGTCGCTCAGACGGTCGTCGTCGAAGAGCCTTCGGAATCGCTCCAGATCGTTCCGGCCACCTTCCGCACCGTTGCAGAGACCATCGTGGTTCGCCCTGCATACGAGCGTGTCGAAGTCGTGCCCGCGACGTTCAAAACCGTTTCGCAGACCGTCGAAGTAGAGCCGGCCTACGAAACCCTTCAGGTCGTTCCTGCGACCTACAAGACGGTTCAGGAAACCATCGTCACCCAGCCCGCATACCAGCGTCTGGAAGTCGTCCCCGCGACCTACCGTACCGTTCAGGAAACCGTTCAGGCTGACGCTCCTTACGAGCAGCTGCGTGTGGTTCCCGCAACGTATAAGACGGTTCAGGAAACGGTCGTCGTGCAGCCTGCGCATCAGCAGCTTCGCGTGATCCCTGCTACCTACAAAACGGTTCAGGAAACGGTTGTCACCCAAGAAGCATCCGAGTCGCTTCAGGTTGTCCCCGCTACCTACCGTACGGTTCAGGAAACGGTCGTCGTCGAGCCTGCTTACGAGCAGCTTCGTGTGATCCCAGCAACCTACAAGACGGTTTCGGAAACGGTCGTCACGCAGGAAGCCGGCGAGCGCCTCGAAGTCGTTCCTGCGACCTACAAGACGGTTCAGGAAACGGTCGTCGTTCAGGAAGCTTCGCAGCGCCTTGAAGTCGTTCCCGCAACCTACCGCACTGTGACCGAAACGGTCGTCGTCCAGCCCGCTTCGCAGCGTCTGGAAGTCGTTCCTGCGACCTACCGTACGGTTTCCGAGACCATTCAGGTTCGTCCTGCATCCGAGCGTCTGGAAGTTGTTCCTGCGACCTACCGTCAGGTTCAGATCACGGTTCCCGGTGACGAAGTTGCCGAGCGTCTGGAAGTCATCCCTGCAACCTACAAGACCGTCTCCGAGACGATCGTGGTTCAGGAAGCTTCCGAGCAGCTCACCGCTTCGGAAACGCAGTACCGTACCGTCACCGAGCGTGTGAAGGTCCGTGACGCTTACACCACGTGGAAACGCGGTAAGAACCCAATCGCCATCATCGACTCCGTCTCCGGCGGCATCTCCGGTGGTGCGACCAGCATTTCCGTTGTCTCCGAGGCCACCGGTCAGGTCATCCCTGGTGCGGCATCTGTCGACTCCAATGGTTTCGCAGTTGACGCAAGCGGTCGTGTCCTCACCGGTAACGGTGGCGGTGCAGCAGCAGGCGGCGGTGCCGTTCGTGCTTCGCGTTCCGCAGGCGGTGCAATCGTTGACGGTGCAGGGAACATCATCCCAGGCGCAGTCGGCATCAACGGTGCAGGCTTCGCAACCAACTCGGCCGGTCAGGTCATCTCCTTCGGCGGTGCCGGTGGTGGTGCAGGCGCAGGCCCGATCCGCGCACGTATCGTCGCGGGTGGTGGTGGCGGTGCTGGCTTCGGTGGCCAGATCTCCGGTGCATCGATCAAGCAGACCAAGCAGCTGAATACGGGTGAAATCCTGTGTCTGGTCGCAGTTCCTGCTCAGTACGAAACGGTCACCCGTCAGGTCGTCGCTGGCGCGGCTGAAGTCCGTCGCGTGGCAGTTCCTGCCCAGACCCGCACGATCACGCGCCGTGTCATTGATCGTCCTGCAACGGTCCGCCGTATCGCTGGTTCGTCCAGCTCGACCGGTGGTTTCGTTGTCGACATCAACGGCATCGCCATTCCTGGTGCCGTCGGCATCAACGGTGCAGGTCTTGCTGTCGACGCAAACGGCAATGTCATCCCCGCAAGTGTCGCTGGTTATGCCGGTAGCGCAGGCGTTGGTGCCGGTGCTGGCGGCGGTTTCGGCGGTCCGATCCGCGGTACGCGCCGTGCAGATGGTGCGATCGTTGACGGTGCAGGCAACATCATCGCTGGTGCAGTCAATGTCGACGGTCAGGGCTTCGCTCTGAATGCAAACGGTCAGCGTCTTGCTGCTGCCGGTGGCAATGGCGGTAACGGTGGCGGTATCCGCGCCCGTCTCGCTGGTGGTAACGGTGCTACGGCATCGCGTACGGTCAGCAAGCGTGTCGTCGCGACCCCAGCAACGGTTCGTCGCATCGCTGTCCCCGGACAGACGCGTACGATCCAGCGCCGTGTCATCGCAACGCCTGCTTCGACTCGCGCCGTTGCGGTTCCTGCGCAGACGCGCACGATCCAGCGCCGTGTCATCGCAACGCCTGCTTCGACCCGTGCTGTTGCAGTTCCTGCACAGACGCGCACGATCCAGCGCCGCGTCATCAACACGCCCGCAACGGTTCGCCGCGTGGCTGTCCCCGGACAGACCCGCACGATCCAGCGTCGTGTGATTGATCGTCCTGCATCGACCCAGGCCGTCGCAGTTCCTGCGAAGACCCGGACGGTTCAGCGTCGTGTCGTTGCAACGCCTGCCTCGACCCGCGCCGTTGCGGTTCCTGCGCAGACGCGCACGATCCAGCGCCGTGTGATCAACACGCCCGCATCGACCCAGGCTGTCGCAGTTCCTGCACAGACCCGGACGGTTCAGCGTCGTGTCGTGAACACGCCAGCTTCCACCCAGGCCGTGACGGTCCCCGGTAAGACCCGGACGATCCAGCGCCGTGTGGTTGCAACGCCTGCTTCGACCCGTGCGGTTGCAGTGCCGGCCCAGACCCGGACGGTCCAGCGTCGCGTGATCAACACGCCCGCATCGGTTCGCCGCGTGACGGTGCCTGCGAAGAACCAGACGGTTTCGATCCAGGTCGTCGATCGTCCAGCTGCGACCCGCGCGGTTGCGGTTCCTGCTCAGACCCGTCAGATCCAGCGCCGTGTGGTGGCAACGCCTGCCTCGACCCGTGCAGTGGCTGTTCCGGGTAAGACCGCGACGATCACGACGCGCGTCATCGATACGCCAGCATCGGTCCGCCGGGTTGCCGTACCGGGCAAGACCGCGACGATCACCTCGCGTGTCCTGAATACGCCAGCGTCGGTTCGCCGGGTTGCCGTACCGGGTAAGACCGCGACGATCACGCAGCGTGTCATCGATACGCCAGCATCGGTTCGCCGGGTTGCCGTTCCAGGCAAGACCGCAACGATCCAGATCCGTCAGGTCGCGACACCAGCCGCAGCGCGCGCTGTTGCCGTACCGGGTAAGACCGCAACGATCACGCAGCGCGTCATCGACGCACCTGCTTCGGTCCGTCGCGTCGCTGTCCCAGGCAAAACCGCACAGATCTCGGTCCGTGTGAATGCCGAGCCTGCTACGGTCCGCCGTATCGCGGTTCCGGGTAAGACCGCAACGGTCTCGCAGCGTGTTCTTGCTACGCCAGCTTCTGTCCGCCGCGTTGCCGTTCCCGGCAAGACGGCTCAGATCACGACGCGTGTCATCGACGCACCTGCCTCGGTTCGCCGCATTGCGGTTCCGGGTAAGACTGCAACGGTCACCACGCAGGTCATCGCTGGTACGCCTGAAGTTCGCCGTATCGCGATCCCAGGCAAGACCCAGACGGTCTCGCGTCGTGTGGTTGCTACGCCGGCAACGGTTCGCCGTGTCGCAGTTCCGGGCAAGACCGCCCAGATCACGCGCCGCGTCGTCGCTACGCCAGCGTCGGTTCGCCGGATCGCAACGGAGCCGTCCTACAAGACGATCAACCGTCGTGAGCAGGTCAGCGACGAGCAGCTGCAGTGGCGTGAAATCCTCTGTGAGACCAACGCGTCTCCTGAGGTTATCCGTCGCCTCCAGCAGGCTCTGCGCGAGCGTGGTTACTACCAGGGTTCGATCGATGGTGCCTACAACGCCTCCACGACGGCAGCGGTCACCCGCTACCAGCGTTCGGCTGGTGAAGGTACGGGCGGTCTGACCATGGACACCCTCGGCTCCCTCGGAATCACCTTCCGCTAAGCCAAGGCGTACGCTCACGCTCATCGAGCATGCCGCAGCCCCCCGCCAGCAATGGCGGGGGGTTTTTTCATGGAGCCATCCGGTTCCGCCATTCGATCCGGGGGCTTTCATGGGTTTCAACAAGATCGCATTCGTCGCGAGCAATGCCGAGGTGGCGCGCCGTGCCCTGCGAACGCTTCAGGCGCGGTATGGCGTGGTCGAGGCGAGCGAAGCCGATGTCATCGTCGCCCTTGGCGGTGACGGGTTCATGCTCGAAACGCTGCACATGGTCATGGATCGCGATATTCCCGTCTACGGCATGAACCGGGGGTCCGTCGGGTTCCTGATGAATGAATACGGTGCGGCATCCCTCGAAGATCGCCTCGCGAACAGCGTCGAATCCCGCATTCACCCCCTTCGGATGCTGGCGGTTGATACCAACGGGGCGGAACACCGTGCCTTGGCCATAAACGAAGTGTCTTTGCTGCGCGAAACTCGGCAAGCCGCGAAAATCGCTATTCAGATTGATGGATCAATCCGGATGCCCGAATTGATCTGTGACGGTGTTCTCGTCGCGACCCCCGCCGGTAGCACGGCTTACAACTTGTCGGCTCACGGTCCGATTCTGCCGATCGACGCCGAATTGCTCGCCGTTACCCCGATTTCCGCCTTCCGCCCTCGCCGATGGCGCGGTGCCTTGCTGCCGATGCAGGCCGTTATCCGCTTTGATGCGCTTGAGCCGGTCAAGCGCCCGGTCAGCGCCGTCGCCGATGCTTTTGAAGTGCGTGATGTGGATTGGGTCGAGGCGAGGGTCGCCCGTGACATCTCGCTCCGTCTGCTTTTTGATCCGGGGCACAGTTTAGATGAACGAATTCTTCGAGAACAATTCCAGAGTTGACCCCCGGCCTTGCCAAGCACGGCGAAGATGCACATTGTGTCGTCGTAATTAAAGGCATTTGACGGGAATGCGGGTGAGCGATCCAACGGAAACTTTTCGCCAGATGATGATGGAGGCGCGCGTCGGGCGTGCCGTCAAAGCCGAACGGTCGCTGGCCGAGATCAGTGAAAAGATCGAGCGGTCCGAGGCGCGCTGGACCGAGGAAGAATTGCGCGAAACGGTCGCCCGCGTTCTTGCGGATTCCATCCGTGAGGCTGGCAAAACCGACCGTCAAGCGCTTGCCCGGTCTATCGCACCGCATATCCTGACCACGATCCGGTCTGAGATTGGCAATGCTCATCCAGAGATTATCGAGGCCCTGTCCCCCCGCCTTGGTGAGCTGATCCGCGCCGCCGTCGCCAAGTCGATGGAGGATCTGCAACGCCAGATCGATCAGGCGGTTCCCGTCGATATCTGGATCGCAAATTTCAAGGCGAAACTGACCGGCACGCCGCCGACGGGCTGGCTGTTGGATGGTAAGGACGGTTTCGCGGTTATCGAGGCGTATCTGATTGAGCGTGGCTCCGGCCTTCTTCTCGCGCGCGATCGTCCCAACGATACGCCTGCCGATGTCACGGAACTCGATGACGATCTGATGTCAGGCATGATTGCCGCGCTCGATGCCTTCGCAAGGGATGCGTTCGGCGGCGGAGGGGTCGAGACACTGCGCCAACTGACCCTGTCTGCGGGAACCATCTATTTGCGCGCCAGCCCAACGAAAATCCTCGCTCTGCGCTGCACAGGCGTTGCCACCCCTGAGGTCGAGGTCGAGATTAACGAACTGCTCGACCGTGTGATCCAGCGTATGCAGGATGGGCAGGACGATGCCGATCTGGCTCCCGCGCGCCTTCTGGCTGATGCGCCACAGACTGAGGACGATTCGGTCAGTGCGGCGGCGCTTGTGGGCAAAGGGATTGGTGCTATTGCCGCCGTTATCGCGCTGCTCTGGGGGCATTTCGCCCTCGAAGCGATGAATAACGACCGCTGGACCACGGCGATTGAGGCTAGTGTGCATGAGGATGCCGGGCTGAGTGGCTATCCCGTGGCGGTTGCCTATGATGGATCGGCGGATACCGTTCGCATCGAAGGTTTGGTCCCAGATGAAGCCGCAAGGGCGGGCATCGAAGCCCGCCTAAGCCGTCTGTCCGTTCCCTTGAATTATAGCCTCACCATGCCGGTGGCCGGTCGGCGGATTGTTGAATGAAAACCTATAAGATCGTCGTGCTGGGTGATTTCGGCGTTGGGAAGACCTCCCTTATCCGGCGCTACGTGTTGGATGAATTTTCCGATGAATACCGCGCCACGCTGGGGGTCCACCTCTACAAACACGCCGATACCCTCGCCGGTGAGGATATCGAGATCAGTCTCGTTGTTTGGGATATCGAGGGCGCGCCCCTGCCCAGCGGCCAGACGAAGCGATATATCGTGGGTGCCTCCGGCGCTGTCATCGTAGGGGATATGACCCGTGACGATCCGTTTTCCGCCATGTGGAGCGCGGCGGATATGTTCGAGGAGGCGCTGCCGGGTCGCCCCCTGTGCCTGGCCCTCAATAAATCCGATGTCGCGGTAATCGAAAGTCCGGAAACCGTTACCCGGATGAAACGGCGCTATGATTGCAACGCTTTCGAGACGAGCGCACTGACCGGCGATTGCGTCACCCCGATGTTCCATGATCTTGCCCGGTCGATCCTTGCGCGTGGCCTGTGAAAGACTTTGTATGACTGAACTGCATTCAGATCTGGTTCTCGATGCGCTTGGCCTTTTGGCCGTGCGGCTTGACGATGACCTGATTGTGCGTGAGGTCTGCGGCACGTTTCTGACGGTGCCAACAGGTACGGATATGCGCGAGTTTATGCCCGCGCTCTACGGTTTGGAGGATGCGCTCCACGCGCCCGATGCCTACCTGACAATGCCCTTCGTTCAGATCGGTAATGATCGTGATGAGCCGGTGGCCCTGACGGTGCGTCGCGATCCTGACAGCGGCGTTTTGTGGCTGTTTCTGCGGGATGTTCGCGAGGAAAGCGAGATGCAGCGGCAGCTCGTGCAGAACCACAATTCGCTCTCGCTGGCGCAGGCGGAGTTGGTCAAGGCCCGCAACGCGGCGCAAAAGGCGGATCAGGCCAAGACCGCCTTTTTGGCGAATGTCAGTCATGAATTGCGGACACCGCTGCATGTTATTATCGGTGGCTCGTCGATCCTGTCGAAACCGCGCGATACGCCCCTCGACCCGCAGGAAGTGACGGATTACGCGCTGGATATGCATGAAAGCGGCGTCCTGCTGCTGCAACTCGTCGATGATCTCATCGACTTGTCACGCTCGGAAACCGGCAATCTGATTCTCTACGAAGAACGCTGCGACCTGACCGAAATTACCCGTGCCATCACGGCGCTGTGCGAGGATATCCCCGAAGCGCGCCACACCACATTGCAATGCGAGGTGCCACCGCATCCGGTTTGGATGGTGGCCGATGCACGGCGGATCAAGCAGATCTTGCTTAACCTCATATCGAACGCCATCAAGGCCGTCGCCAATCTCAACGGCGGCGAGGTAACGGTCACGCTGGACCCTGCGCTGCCTAGCCTGACTGTCGCCGATAATGGGCCGGGTATGAGCGAGGAAGAAATTGCCATCGCGCGCCAACCTTTTGGCCAGCCCCGCGCAGGTGTGCGCAGCAAGGGGACGGGGCTGGGGCTTTCCATCGTTGATCGGCTCGTCACCCTGCATGGCGGAGAGATTGTGTTCGATACGGCACCGGGTAAGGGCTTGGCCGCAACGATCACATTCGATCCTGAACGGTCGCGGAATGATTCCAAACCGTCTCAAAATGTGTCTTAACACGAAATTCAAAATGAGATAATCGTGTTCTATGGATACGAACCAGACATCTTTTTCAGATTGTACGATCCTTCTCGTGGAGGATACGCCCGCTCTCGCAAGAACCTATAAGGGATTTCTACGAGAGGAAGATTACGTCGTCAAACATGTCGAAACTGGCAGTGCGGCGAAAGAGGCGTTGAAGGAGGGCGGTTACGATCTCGTCCTGCTCGACCTGCGGCTACCGGATATCCCCGGCGAGGAGGTGATGGCGTGGATGCGTGAGACGGGCATCGATCTGCCGGTCATCGTCATCACGGCACAGGGGTCCGTTGGCGTGGCGGTCGAGGCGATGCGTGCCGGGGCGGTCGATTTTCTGATGAAGCCTTTCGCTGAGGACCGGCTGATCCTGTCGATCCGCACCCATCTGGATCAGAGCCGTTTTATCAAGACCGCGCGCGCCGCGCCGCCGGTCAAGCCGACCGCACAGGCACCGCAGACGGGACAGCCGACACCGGGCAATAGCCTCGCGGGCTTTATCGGTGAAAGCGTACCGATGCAGGCCGTCTACCGCTTGATTCGCAGCGCGGCAGTTTCCAACGCTACCGTCTTCATCACCGGCGAAAGCGGCACGGGCAAGGAAGTCTGCGCCACTGCGATTCATGCCAGCAGCACCCGCGCGCCAAAGAAGCTGGTGCCCATCAACTGCGCCGCCATTCCGGGCGACCTGATGGAAAGCGAGATATTCGGCCATGTGAAGGGGGCCTTCACCGGCGCGACCTCGGACAAGATCGGGGCGGCACAGCTCGCCGATGGCGGCACATTGTTCCTCGATGAAATCTGCGAGATGTCGCCCCACCTCCAGACGAAGCTGCTGCGCTTTATCCAGACCGGCACCTTCAACCCGGTCGGCAAGGCCGAGACGGTCAAGGTCGATGCCCGCTTCATCTGTGCCACCAACCGCAACCCGCTCGATGAAGTGACCGCCGGACGGTTTCGTGAAGATCTGTATTACCGCCTGCACGTCATACCGATCAACATGCCCGCCCTGCGCGAACGAGGCGAGGACGTGGTGCGAATCGCCCAAGGCTTCCTGCATGATTATGCGCGGGAGGAGGGCAAGGAACTGAACAGTTTCTCCGACAACGCGCGGGATGCCCTCATGCGGTATTCATGGCCCGGCAACGTGCGCCAGTTGCAGAACATCATTCGCCATGCCGTCGTCTTTGGTGAAGGCACCGAGGTCACGGCGGCCATGCTGCGTGATCCTGTCGGCAATGCCGCCGCCGTCGCCACTCCGGCGGTTCCGGTCAGTGCACCGATACAGCGGCGCGGTGGGGACGAGACGCCCCCCAACCCCGACGATCTCAATGCATTGGCGGCGGCGATAACCCCTCTGGACGATGTGGAGCGAGAGGCAATCGAGCGAGCTGTCGCCTTATGTGCGGGCGATGTGCGCAAGGCTGCGGTCTTCCTTGGCGTGTCGCCCGCCACCATCTACCGCAAGCAAAAGTCGTGGCGCGAGACGGCAAACTGAGTTGACCGCTCGCGCATATGGGGCGTTGCGCGCCCCACGCTCACCAATCGTTTAACTTTGCCAGTTACGGTTTACGACAAATTGAAGGTGCGACGGACCTGATTCCCCGCCGCCTTCTCACCGTTTGTCGCGTAGTGGAGCCGCCTGGCCCGTTGCGCCCCAGTGAGCCGGAGCCGTTGGAAATGTCTGCATCAGAGTCCCGTGATGAGTCGTTCGAGGTCGAGACGAATAGCCCGTTCTATTTCAATACCTCGCATTGGCGTGCAGTGGACGGGATGCTCGAAGGGGTTCGCGAACGCGCGGGTCTTATGATCCTGACGGGGCCAACCGGTTCCGGTAAGACCATGATAATGCGGGCGATTTCAGAGGGGCTGAAAGAGAATACCCCCGGCCTGTTCCTGCAATATGCCAGCCTGAATTTCCGTGAATTCGTCAATTTCCTCCATTCTTCCCTGCGGGTCGATGAGGAAGTGATGGACGCGCCGAACAAGGCGGTCGCCCTGCGTGAATTTCTCTACATTCAGGCCAAACGCGACGAGACCGGCGTGGTCTTCATCGACGAGGCGCATAACCTCGAACCCGATGTGCTGAAGATGCTGCCCAAGCTGGCGCGATTCGACACGCTGGAAGATGGACGCATCGTCGGCCTGCAATTCGTCCTGATCGGTAGCGACGACCTGCGCGATACTCTGCGTGATCCCGACTTCATCGAAGTGAAGGAAAAGGTCAATGTCAGCCACGAACTGCGCTTCTTCACCCGTGAAGAACTGAAGCAATTCCTCAAGAAGCGCCTCGCCCCGATTGCCCGCCTGACCGACGAACCGATCACGGAGGACGGGATCGAGGAAATGGGTCGCTTCACCGGCGGTTCTCCGCGCCTGATCGGTATGATCTGTTCGCATACGATGCTGTTTGCTGCCGAGAATCCCGGCAAGTCCATTGATGCGAAGATGGTCGAGGAAGCGGCGGAAGCCCTGATGCTCACCGCTGTCGATAACCCCTTCGCCGATGAAGAGGGGCAGCAGCGGGCAACCTCCGGCCCATTCTCGGAAGCCGATCTTTCCGGCGAGGCTATGCGCGCTTCTGCATCGTCTGCGCTGCCAGAATTCTCGAATGTCGATACGGTGTATGCCAGCGATGATGCCGAAGAGGATGCTCTCCTTGCATCGATGACCGGCGATGTCGCGCCTAACGCTGCGGTCGCATCCGGCGTATCCATGCCGAAGGTCGATGATGACCTTTACGCCGACGACCATGCATTGTCGGCGGTTCCGGAGCCTGCGGTTTCGATGAAAGCTTCGGCTCTCGAAGAGATCGAAGACGATGACGACGTTGCCTTCGACCATGCCGCTTTCGACCGTTCGATAGATGATGATCTCGACGGTTTCGACGATGACGGTGAGTTTGGTGACCTTGATTATGAAGATGACAACGATGCGGCGGTCGTAGCCAAGGCCAAGAAACCGGCAGTTAAGAAGGGCAATACATCCTTCCTGTCCCGCCTCGGTTGGGGTGCGAAGAAACCGGAAATGCCCGAAAAGGTAATTGGTGCGGGCCGTGCTCGTGAAAAGGCCATCGCGATCCCGGCAAAGGATATCAAAAAGCGCGGTCCGAAAGTTGCCGTGGCCGGTGCGCGCGAGAAGAAGATGAAAATGGGCGGTATCGCCGCCGCCGTAGTGGCGGTGGTGGGCTTGGGCTACGTCGCGCATAAGCCGGTGATTTCTGCCGTATCGGGGATGTTTTCAAAACCTGCGCAGATGGCATCCGCGCCTAGGGTCGCCCCGGTTCGACCTGCGCCGGTTCCACAGGCCCCCGCCATTCAACAGGCCCAAGCCCCGGCCCCCGACCAACAGCCGGTGACGATCGAGGTCAAGAACGAACGCTCCGCCGTCACGGGTGGATGGGGTGCGCGTGTCGTCGTGGAGGGACGTGATACGGCGGTTGCTCCCGAAGTCGTCGCCGCACTCGCCAGCCCCGCCGCCGTGAACGATTCGCAGGATAGCGGTCCAGCGGTGCCCGGAGTGGTGAACTCCGCTGCCAAGGGTGCGCTCGATCTGGTCGACAAGGCCCTTGGCGTCGGCGAACGCAATTCGAATGACAAGGTTGGCGGTGTCCTCGCCGCCGTGTCCGGTCAGGTCGCGGGTTTGCGCAACAAGCTGTCGAATGACGGCCTGACCCCGCAGCAGGCCGCCGAGAAGGCTCGCCAGCTCGTGATTGACGGCGATGCGCATTTCGCCGCCCGTCGCTATACCTCTCCAGCGGGGGGCAGCGCCTATGATTCCTATCGTGAAGCGCTCGCACTCAGCCCGGAGGATGAAAAAGCCAAGGCCGGTATCAGCAATCTGCGCGAACACTATGCCAAAAAAGCCGAAAGCGCCCGCAATGCGCGACAGTGGGAAAAGGCGAACAAGTATTTTGAAACCGCTATCTCGATCAGCAACCTGCGCCCCATAAGCTGACCGTAGAACCGACGCAATGCATAAGGGCCGCGCAGTTTAGCGACTGCGCGGCCCTTTCTTGTCGTGCGGTACGGCCCATTTCTCGTTAGAAGAAGGAAACAGCACCGGAACGGGCAGGCGATGACACGACAGCGACAACTGACGATCTGGGCGGGGGTGGCCATCGCGTTCATCGCCTTTTTGTACGTGTTCTCCGATATCTTGCCGCCCTTCATCTTCGGCGCGGCCATCGCCTATTTCTGCGACCCCATCGCCGATTGGTTGGAGCGCCTTGGCCTGTCTAGGCTGGCGGCGACGGTGGTGGTCTTGTTTACGGCGATCCTTGTCATCTCGCTCGTCACCATCGCCGTTCTGCCGATTTTGCTCGATCAGCTTAGTGATTTGCTGCGCAATATGCCGGGCTACCTCGATGCCTTGCGCCAGCGGTTCGACGGATTGATCGGCAGATTGGAAACCAATACCGCCATCGATGTGCCGGAGGATGCCGGTAAGGCGACCGAACAGCTACGTGATGCGGCGCAGGGTGTCGGCCTGAAATTCCTTCAGGGCGTTTGGAGCGGTGGCGTTGCCTTCGTCAGTGCCATCGGGGTGATGGTCATCATGCCCGTCGTCGCGTTCTACCTATTGCTGGATTGGGACCGGATGATTGCCCGGATCGACGAGACGATCCCCCGGCGGCATGTGGCCGAGGCGCGCAAAATCGCCCGTGATATCGATGATGTGCTGGCCGGGTTCATGCGCGGGCAGTTCCTCGTCTGCATCATTCAGGGCACATTCTATGCGATTGGCCTGTCGATCATCGGGCTGGATTTCGCGCTGTTCGTGGGCCTGCTGTCGGGCATGGCGAGTTTCATCCCCTATGTCGGCGCTCTTTTGGGGCTGACCTTGTCGGTTGGGCTGGCCTTTGCGCAGTTCTGGGGGGATTGGGCGTCGATCCTCGCCGTGCTGGGCGTTTTCGCCGCCGGACAGGTGATCGAGGGCAACTTCCTGACACCTTACCTCGTGGGGGGCAGCGTTGGCCTGCACCCGGTCTGGCTGATCTTCTCGCTCGCCGCATTCGGATCGCTGTTTGGGTTTGCGGGATTGCTGGTGGCGGTTCCGGCGGCGGCGGTCGTGGGGGTGCTGACCCGGTATTTCCTCGCCCGCTACCGCGAAAGCGCGCTGTATTCCGAGGGGGGACCGTGACCGCACCATTATCAGAACCCCGCCAATTGCCGCTGGATCTGGACTGGCCGCGCAAGCGGGCCTTGGGGCGGGCCGATTTTATCGAGGGCGACTGCAATGCCGAGGCGCTGGCGGCGGTCGAGGGCTGGCATGGCTGGCGGGATGGGCGGCTGGTCCTTACGGGAAACGAGGGATGCGGCAAGACGCATCTGGCCGCGATTTGGGCCGGGGAGAGCGATGCGCAGTTCATCGACGCCGCAGCCCTGCGCCATGACGATATCCGCGATGTCGCCGCGCTGGGGGCGGTGATCGTGGAGGATGTAGACCGGCGGCTGGGCGCGGCCCCCGACCGACGCGCGGGCGAGGAAGCGTTGCTGCACCTGTTCAACGTCATGGGCGAGCAGGGCGGGCGGATGCTGTTCACGGGCCGCGAGGGACCGGCACGGTGGGGTGTGGGCCTGCCCGACCTTGCCTCGCGCCTGAGTTTGCCCCCGGTTTTCCGTGTGGGAACGCCGGATGTCACGCTGCTGTCACACCTGTTGCTTAAGCTGTTCGATGATCGCGACATGGCCCTCGAACCGCGCGTCGCCGGGTTTTTGGCCCTGCGCGTCGAGCGCAGTTTCGGGGCAGTACAGCGGATGGTCGACGCCCTCGACCGGCATAGCGTAGCGGTAAAGCGCCCGGTGACGATCGGGTTGGCGAAGGAAGTATTCGGATGGTGACTTTCGAGGCGAGCGATGTGGTCGATGCGGAGGAGGCGGTGGGCGCTGACCTGCGCGCCGATCGCAGTGCGCGGGCAGATTTTCTCAACACGAAGGTTGGCGCGCCGTCGAAGACCGTACCGGAAATCGCGATGGACGAGCCGGAACGCTTCATCAATCGCGAATTGTCATGGCTCAGTTTCAACCAGCGTGTCTTGGCGGAGGCCGATGACCGTCGCCACCCGTTGCTGGAACGCCTGCGTTTCGTGGCGATTTCGGGATCGAATCTCGACGAGTTCTACACCGTGCGCGTGGCGGGCCTGCGCGAGCTGGTCAATGCGGGGGTTACGCGCACCAGCGTCGACGGCCTGACCCCCGCGCAACAGCTTGAGAAGATCGATGCCGAATGCCGGGCATTGATGCATGGGCAACAGAACCGCTGGGGTGCGCTGCGGCGCGAGATGGAGGCGGAAGGGATCGTGCTGGTCCAGCGCGACGATCTCAATGCCGATGAGCGCGAATGGCTCGATGCGTATTTCATGGACAATGTCTTTCCCGTCCTATCGCCGCTGGCCATCGACCCCGCGCATCCCTTTCCCTTCGTGCCGAACAAAGCGCTATCCCTCGCCCTGCAACTGCGCCAGCGGGAAGGGGAGGGCGAGATCGATGCGCTGCTCATCATCCCGGCGCAGATCGAGCGGTTTACGCGGCTGCCGAAGGGCCAGCCTGATGCGGATGGCGCACAGGATACCCGCATCCGCTTTGTCGCGCTGGAAGACATGATCGCCCTGTCGCTGGACCGTATCTTCCCCGGCTATGACGTGTTGGGCGCGGGCTTGTTCCGTGTTTTGCGCGATTCGGATATGGAGATCGAGGAGGAAGCCGAAGACCTCGTCCGTGAATTCGAGACGGCCCTGAAACGCCGCCGTCGGGGCGAGGTGATCCGCCTCAAGATGAGTTCCAACACCCCCGAATCGCTGCGCACGTGGATTTTGCACGAGTTGCGCGTGGGTCGGAACGAGGTGATCGACGTGGAGGGGATCGTCGGTGTCTCCGACCTTGAACAATTGATCGTGGATGACCGCCCGGACCTGCGCTGGCGCAATTACACGCCCCGCCGACCGGAGCGGCTGACGGATTTCAACAACGATTGTTTCGCCGCCATCGCCTACAAGGATTTCCTGCTGCACCACCCCTATGAAACCTTCGATGTGGTGGTCGAGTTTTTGCGGCAGGCGGCGCGTGACCCGGATGTGCTGGC
>CALJIU010000301.1 GCA_937974055.1 uncultured Neomegalonema sp.
AGGATCGAGAAATAATCGCCGCTTACGCGACTGAACAACTGCGCCCCCCGCCCCTCGATGCGGTAGCCACCGACGGTGGAGAGCACGGCATCGCCCTCCGCGTCCAGATAGGCATCGAGAAACGCATCGGAGAAAGGGCGCATGGTCAGGCGGGCGGCCCCGATATGGCGCCAGACAGGCGCGCCGCCCTCGTAGATCACTGCCGCACTCAGCAATTCATGTCCCCCACCGCGTAGGGAGGCGAGTTGCTCGCGGGCTTCGGCGCGGTCTTTGGGCTTGTCGAGGGTACGCTCCCCAGCGACGAGCACTTGATCGGCCCCGATGACCAGCGCATTGCCCATCTGCGCCGATACCTGCCGGGCCTTCGCTTCGGCCAATGCATCGGCCAGATCGCGAGCGGCGATATTTTCAGCGCGAAAGGCTTCCTTGATCGCATCCTCATCGACCCGCGCGGGGACGATCTCGATATCGACATCTGCATCGCGCAGCATGGCCGCACGCGCGGGGCTGGCGGAGGCCAATATAACGGTCATTTCAATCGCTCCTGCCTGCCGGTTTCGATCCGTCGGAAAATCTCCGCCGCCGTTTCCTCCACCGAGCGCCGGGTCACGTCGATGATAGGACAGCCCAGCGCATCCATCACCTTACGCGCCTCGATCACCTCGCGTTTCACACTGTCCAGATCGGCGTAATCGCCCTCACCGCCATGATTAAGGGCGCTGAGGCGGTTTTGGCGAATCTGTGACAAGCGCGTGGGTTTGGCGGTCAGGCCCACGATCAGCGTGCCTTTTTCCTGCAAGGCCCATAGCTCGGCGGGCGGTTCCTTGCCGCCAATCAACGGCACGTTCGCGGCCTTTACACCCCGGCCCGCCAGATAAACGCAGGTCGGCGTCTTCGAGGTGCGGCTGACCCCAATTAACACCACATCGGCCTCGGCCAGTCGTTCCGCCAGATTGCCATCGTCATAGGCCAGCGCGAAATCGAGCGCGGCAACCCGCGCATAGTACCGCTCGTCCACGGCATGTTGCGCACCGGGGCGCAGCAATTCGGCTTTGCGGCCCAGAAATGCCGTCAGGATCGAAATCATCGGATCGAGAAACGGCACCGCCGTCACCCCGATCTCGTGGCAGCGGCGCTCCAATTGCGTGCGCAACCCCGTCTCGACCACGGTATGGAAGACCAGACCCGGCTCTTTCTCGACCGCATCGAGGACGGTTGCGAGGTTCTTGGCGGTGCGAATCATGACGTGGCGGCGATAGTGAATCTTCACATCCCCGAACATCGGCATCGTCGCGCGCAGGGCGGCGGCGATGGTTTCACCCGTGGAATCGGATATGATGTGGATGCAATGCGGCTCGGACATAGGCCTGTGGATAGCGGTCAAAACTCACCTGCGAAAGCCCCGACCAGTGATTCGTACCCATGATTCACTTTTGTTCCCGCCGTTGTCCCATTGTGGACAGTTTAACTCCGGATTAATCGGTGACTCGACCCAGATTCCGCTTTACCGACATGAAATTCGGAATCGCAACTGCGCGAATCGGCGCAAATCTTAAGAATCATTACCGAAATCCTAAAATTTACGGGGTACTCGGATGATGCGAATCCATCCCCTATCCTGTGGATAACCTTGTGCATCATGTCGATGACCGAACAATCCCCGCTATCCACAGGGATAAACAAGAGTCATCATTTATTTAGATTCTGTTCATAAAGATTAAGGGCGCAGACAGCACGTTCAGCACGCAAGTCCAAAGGGCGCTTGCAATGATGAACGATCCTGCGCAAACGTCTTTCCATGAAAACAGACGACAAGCTGCTGCTCCGGGCTATCAGGGGCGAAAACGCCGGTTCTCCACCCCCTGTCTGGCTTATGAGGCAAGCAGGGCGCTATCTGCCCGAATACCGCGAATTGCGGCAAAAGGCGGATGGTTTCCTGAACCTGTGCTACACCCCCGAATATGCCATCGAAGCAACGATGCAGCCGATCCGGCGGTTTGGCTTCGATGCGTCGATCATGTTTTCGGATATTCTCGTCGTGCCTCACGCGCTGGGCCGGAATGTTTGGTTCGAGCCGGGCGAGGGACCGCGCCTTGATCCCATGAATATTGGCAATGCACTTCCCGTTTTTGATGAAGATGCGTTTCATTCGCATCTAAAGCCGGTTTACGAGACGGTGGCAGGGCTTCGTGAAAGCCTGCCTGCCGAAACGGCATTGATCGGATTTGCCGGTGCGCCGTGGACTTTGGCGACCTATATGGCCGCCGGGCGCGGCAAGGACGAGCAAGAACACGCCCGCAAATGGATGTTCACCGACCCCGATAGCTTTGCGGCCCTGATTGATGGGCTGGCCGATGCGGTGGCGCAGTACCTGATCCGGCAGATCGATTCCGGTGCCGAAGTCGTGCAGATTTTCGATAGCTGGGCCTCGGCCCTGGCCCCGAATGCCTTCGACCGTTACTGCATCGCACCGACGAAAAAGATCGTCGAGACGGTGCGGGCCGTGCATCCCAACACGCCGATCATGGGCTTTCCGCGCGGGTGCGGGGCATCCTATGAACAGTTCATCCGCGAGACGGGGGTGGACGGGGTCAGCATTGATCAGGGTATGTCGCCCGATTGGGCCGCGAATGCGTTGCAGCCCCACGGTGCGGTGCAGGGGAATCTCGACCCGATGCATATGATCGTTGGTGGCGATGCCATGAAGCGCGATGTGGATCGGATCGTCTCGGCGCTGGGCGACGGGCCGTTCGTGTTCAATCTCGGCCACGGGATCACGCCACAGGCGGATTCGGCGAATGTGGAAGCGTTGCTGAAACATATTCGAGGGTGATGGCTGTTGCCTCGTTCCACGCGGGTGGTTCGAGCGACTACGGCAAGCCCTGTGCATAGAATACCCACCAAAGGAGCGATGCAGATGGAATACGCCGCCACCCTCTACCCGTGGTTCAAATGGCTGCATATCCTCGCGCTGATTAGCTGGATGGTGGGGCTGTTCTACCTCCCGCGCTTGTTCGTCTACCACGCGGAGGCAACCGAACCGGCGGTCCATGCCACTTTGGCGACGATGGAGCATAAGTTGATGAAGGTCATTATGACGCCAGCGATGCTGGTGACATGGGTGTCTGGCATCGCGCTGGTGATCGCCGCTGGAGCGGGAGGGTGGCTGATCATCAAGATCGCGCTCGTCTTTGGCCTGACCGGGTTTCATGGCGTCTGTGGCAAGTGGCGCAAGGAACTGGCGGCGGGTACATCGACGCGGACCGGAAAATTCTTTCGTATGATGAACGAGGTGCCCACCGTCGCCCTGATCGCAATCGTTGGGTTGGTGATTTTTAAGCCCTTTAGCTGAGGTTCAACCAAAAGGGTTCAAAGTTTCTTTCTGACAATCCCTAGATGTGCATACTTGGCACAGGGAATGACAGGGGGATGCTATGACACGTGAAGCCACGCCGGAGAATACCTTCGTCATCGGGTTGGCAATGGCGGGGGCCGTATCCGCTGGTGCTTATACGGCTGGTGTGCTCGATACGCTGTTCCGGGCGCTTGCGCTGCATGAACAGCGATTCCAAAATCATGAAGTCGATCACCGCGTTATTCTCAAGGCGATGAGCGGGGCGTCTGCGGGCAGTATTTGTGCAGCATTAGGCGCGGCCAGTCTTGTGCAGGGTGTCGAACCCCATGAACCCACACGCAAATTTCTGCCCGGCTTACCTTTGTTGCATGATTTGTGGGTGCGGCGCATCGGATTGCTAAAGAAAACTGGGGCAGGTCTTTTAGGCAAAGGCGATCTGCTTCCTGATGAAGATGGAACCGAGCGGCTTGTCACCTCGCTGCTGGACTCGACCCATATCGATGACGAAGCCCTCGATCTGGTCAGGGGGATCATGCGCAATGCCGATGGCGCGACGCTAGGCTATGTTGCTGAAGACCTCGATATCTTTCTGACGACGACCAATTTGATGGGTGTCACCTATGAAGTGCGCTTTGGTGGCGAGACAATTCCCGGTCATGTCATGGCCTCGCATGGTGGCGTTGAGCATTTCCGGTTGCAGGGTCTGGGCGGCGTGCCGTGGCGCTCGCCGTGGCTGGAACGGTGGTCCGATGATGGGATCGCGTTACGCCCACCGGCCAAGGGTGGTGGGCAGGTCGATTTTGGCGATGTCTTTCGCACACCCACACCATCGGGCTGGGCAAAATTGGTGCGAACGGCGGTGGCGAGCGGCGCGTTTCCCATCGGGTTGTCATCGCGTCGGATCGATGTGCCGTTCAACTCGCTGCAAAGCCGAGCATGGGCTATCGATAGTGATCCGCATCTGCGCCGTCCCGTTCCCATTGCGCCGATTGGCCTGAACGAAAGCGGTGGTAATGTCGGATATGTCGCCGTGGATGGCGGCATGGCGAATAACGAACCGTTCGAGTTGGCCCGATTTGCAATCCGCGACACTGCGTCGGGCGACGACTGGAAGCTGGCCGATAATCCACGCGATGCTGATGCGGCGAACCGGGCTGTCATTATGATTGATCCGTTTCCTGAGGGTCCGAAGATGACGCTGGCCAGCGATGATGCGGATGGGCGGCGGCGGGAATCCGGGCTGCTATTTGCGGCGAAACGCCTGTTACCGTCCCTGATCAACCAAGCGCGGTTCAAGCCGACCGAATTGTTGAAAGCGACCGATTCCTCAATTCATTCGCGCTACCTCATCGCACCATCCCGCACGACGCCCGAAGGCGCAAAACTGCGCGGCGCGATGGCGATTGCCAGTGGCTTTGTCGGCGGTTTCGGTGGGTTTTTCTCAACCGCATTCCGCGAGCATGATTATCGCCTTGGTCAACATAACTGCCGCAGTTTTCTCGAAAAGTATTTTACCGTCGCCCATAACAACAAGGTCTTGGCGGGGTGCAGCGGTTTGCTGCCCGGTCGATCCGCCGGTTCCGTGCGAATTCTTCAGGTGGGAACGGGCGATTTGCCCGATTTTGTGGATGCTGCCGGGCGGTTTTATCCAACACCAATGCCGCCGGATGGTGTTGCGCCTGAGCGGGGGGATCGTTGGCCGGGGCTGACGTTGGAAGAGTTTGATCGGGGGTTGACCCGCGCCCATGATCGCATCGAGGAGATCGGCACGCCGTTGATGCGAGAGATTGGACTGAGCACCAAGGCGCATCGCATGATCGCGCGGCGCTTCTGGCGCGGATTGCCTTGGCTGGCGGGGATCGGATTCGACTGGGCCGAAGGGGTGCGCGATAAACTCTCGGCGGATTTGGACAGCCGGATATTGGGGGATATGGTCGCGCGAAATCAGTTGCTTGCCTCGCGGTATTTCGAGGATGACCACGATCGGGCGCTGTACTGTGCGTTGGTCAGGCACGGAAAACGGCCTGCGACGGTGGCTGAGATCGCAGCGAAATCGACAATTTTCGCCCCCACGGTCGAGCATCCCGATGCCACGATCACGCTCAACGATGCCGAGGTTCGGGAACGGTTGGCGGCAAATAAAGTGCGGACGTGGAAGAACCGGGCGGGGTGGCGGCTGATCCGGGTTTGATGATTTAGAGCGACTTGCGTTTGACGTGAAC
>CALJIU010000302.1 GCA_937974055.1 uncultured Neomegalonema sp.
GTCACCAGCCCGGCGGAGATCACCAGCTTCGCGGCATCCTCCACGCTCATATCCAGCACCACCACATCCTCGGCGGGCAGGAACAGCAGAAATCCGCTCGTCGGGTTCGGCGTCGTCGGCAGGAACACGCTCATCATCGCGGGCGAGCCGGACCGCGACAGAACCTCCCCGCTCGTATCCGTCGAGACAAAGGCCAGCGCCCATATCCCCTTGCGCGGATACTGGATCATGCACACCTTCTCAAAGCTGTCCTTGCCCCCTTGGGCAAAGATCGTCTCCACGATCTGTTTCAGCGTGTTGTAGATCGAGCGAACGATTGGCAGCCGGTCCATGTACCGTTCGCCGAAACGAAATAGCTGTCGCCCGAACAGGTTCTTCGTCAGCGCGCCAAGGCCCGCTACGATGAAGAAGAAGACCACCACCCCCAGTCCGGGCAGCGACACCGGCAGGTACTTCTCCAGATTGTAGACCCACGGCACCAGCGGCAGCACGCGCGCATCCACGAATTCGGCAAAGGTCCAGACCAGATAGATCGTGATCGAGATCGGCGCGAAGACGACGAACCCCGTCAGGAAATTCGACCGCAGGTTGACCCACGCGCTCTGCTTCTTCGCCGGTTCGAGAAAGGTGACGGTGCGCGTCTCCTGCTCGTTCGGTTGCTTGTCACTCATACCCGGAACCCGATCGTCACCCTGAAACCATGTTGCATAGCAACATAAAAAATCGTGCGTGACACGGATAATCTACCGAAAGCGTCAATAACCGCTTTCTCTGTCGACCTTGTGATCAAAAGGTTCGCCCCGCTCGAAACGCCCGATTTGCTCGGCGATGACCGCCACCGCCGTATCCCGCCGGGTTACACTGGCGATATGCGGGGTGATCGTGACCGAAGGGTGGCCCCAATACGGATGATCCGAAGGCAATGGCTCCTCGCGAAACACATCCAGCGTCGCCCCCCCGACCTGCCCCGAATCAAGCGCCGCCAGCAGGGCGTCATCGACGATCAACTGCCCCCGCGCCGCATTCACGACATGCGCCCCGCGCTTCATCCGACCGAACGCCACGCCATCGAACAAGTCTTCCGTCTCCGGCGTCAGCGGGGCCAGCAGCACCACGATATCCGCTTCCGCCAGCAGCATGTCGAAGCCATCCGCCCCGTGCAGGCAGCGCACGCCCTCGATTTCCTTCGCCGACCGGCTCCACCCCGAAACCTGAAATCCCAGATAGGCCAGCTTTTCGGCGGCATCGCGCCCCAGCGCGCCCAATCCCACGATTCCCACATGCCGATCCTTCGACAGCGGCGGGTTGTCCTCCGACCAGACCCGCTGCGCCTGTTTTGCCTTGTGCTCATCCACCCCCAGATGGATACGCATGACGTTGCCGACCACGTAATCCGTCATCCCAAGCGTCAGCCCCGGCTCAACCATGCGCAGCACGGCGGGACCATCGGGCAGGGTAGGGTTGTCCAGCAGCGTCTCGACCCCCGCCCAGACACTCTGGATCGCCGCCACCCCGGCATAGGGACCAAGATCCTTGATCGGCCCATTCGGCGCATAGATCAGGATATCGACGCTTTGCGGGTCCGTCCCCGCCACATCGCTCGTCAGATCGATATCGGGCCGCAAAGCGCGCAACGCCTCGCACCACGCATCCGCATGGTCGGTCCTGCCCCCGAATAATACCCGCGTCATCGCCTCGCCCTCCATCCTCGCCATAGTCTCGTCCCACTACTGGCATTTTAAGGAAACGAAAAGGTTTTCCCGGCACTTCGACGGATAACGGCGTGTTGGGCGTACAAGGTCCGTTGCGGGGTTGGCGCTCCCCTGAAAATCGCGCTATGCAGGATGTGGTGCTTGGGGGTGCCGCAGCGAACGAAGATCGAAAAGGGTTACCGCATATGCTCAGAACCACCGTAGCGAGCCTCCTTGCATTGGGAACCGCCGCCATTCCCGCTCAGGCCCAGACGGTGCTGTACGGCGAACCCGCCCTCCAGCAGCCCGCGCCCCAGCCTTATTATGTCGATCCCACACTGGTGCAGCCGTTTCAGCCGCAGCAGCAGGGCCAGACCGGCAATCCACCGCTCTACTACGAAACGCCCGGCAGCACCGCGCCGCCGCCCCCGGTCTATGTCGAGCCGGTACAGCAGCCCCCGATCTTCTTCCAGCCAGAGCAAGAGCCGACAGTAAATCGCCGCTTCCGTCCTGTGCCGCGTCAGAGCAACGAGAATGGCGTCTCCCAGACCCGCCCCATCACTCCGGTCGAACGCTACCAACCGCCCGCCCCGCCACAGGCACCACCCCCCACCATCGCCCGCCCGGAGCCTCGGCTGGAGCCACGTGTGCTGGAATCGCGCCGCTTCGAGCCAAGCGACGCACGGGATCAGGCGACCCGCGTTCAGACCCGCGAAGCCGTCCGCGCCGCTGTGCGTGAGCCACAGGTCACCGAATCCGAAGCCCTGCGCGGGTTTTCCGAAGAACTCGCCCGCATCGTCTCGCTGGGTGAACGCTATCGCGCCGCCAGCCCCGGTTTCTTGGAAGATTTGAAGGAACTGGCCGAAAAATACCGCGACATGCCTGTCAGCGCAGCGGCGCAGTCCAATCTACCCCCGGCCCCGCCGCAGAATACCGAAATCATCGGCCCCCCCCCAGCGCCCACCTTGGTCGATACACCTGCCCCCCCAATGGCACCCGGACCGGTCGCGGAGCCGCAGGTCGCGATGCTGCCCGAAACCCCCGCTCCCGCGCCACAGGCTCCTGCCCCTGCGCCGGTCGAGTTGCCACAGGCGCTTCCCCCCACTTCGGCGGCGGTCGTCTATCTGCGCGATGACTTCGCCGATGGCGAATACCTGTCCAACCCCGCTTGGAACGTGCGTCAGGGCCAGTGGACCATCGACCCCGCCTTCGGCCTGCGCCCCTTCTCGCCCGCCGCCGCCGCCCCCGCTCAGGTCACGCCGCAGGCATTGCTGCAATACCTCATCGGCGACGCAAAGCCAGAGGCACCGGCAGCCACCGGCGACAACGGCGCGGCGCTGATCGAGGCGCAGACCAATATCGGCAACGCCTTCTCCCTCGTCGCCACGATCACCGATCACGGCGGGGAGGGCGCAGCACATTTCATCATGCATCAGGGCGGCGCGAACTGGCTCGGCTACCGGCTAGAACTGCGCGCCGGTCCCCGCCCCCTCGTCGTCCTTGCCCGGCGCGGGTCCAGCGGCTACAAAGACATCATGAAGGTCGAGGCTCCGGGCTTCTCCACCGGCAAACCGCACCAACTTCGCTGGGCGCGCCTGTCCGATGGTCAGATGTTCGTGCTGATCGACGGCAAGCCCATCATCACCGCCCGCGACACGGTCTTCCGCCAGCCTTGGACCGGATTCGGCTACTTCACCGCCGAAGCCGACATCTCCATGCGCAACATCCGCATCGCCGAACCGGTGGAGCGGTGATTCTACCTACTGAAACCCTCTCCTTCCCGGAGAGGGGCACGGCCTGCCGGGCTGGGTAGGGTTTCTAAGATTTCTGGTGTCTCAAAGCACCGTCCCCCGCCTTGGAAACTCCACCTTCCCATGCACCTGCGCACTCAGCAGCAGCCCAAAGCCGAACAGCAGCACCAGCATCGACGTCCCGCCATAGCTGACCAGCGGCAGCGGCACCCCCACCACCGGGGCCAAGCCCATGACCATCGCCATATTGATCGCGAAATAGGCGAAAAAGGTCATGCACACCCCCGCCGCCACCAGCCGCCCGAACAGATGCCGGATGCGCACCGCCGTCAGCAGCCCGAATAACAGCACCATCATGTAGAGGCCCAGCAGCACCAGCCCTCCGACCAGCCCGAATTCCTCGCCCAGCACTGTGAAGATGAAATCGGTGTGCTTTTCCGGAAGGAAGTCCAGCCGCGCCTGCGGTCCCTGCAAATACCCTTCGCCCGTCATCCCGCCGGAGCCGAACGCGATGAGCGCCTGCAATATCTGATACCCCGCCCCGCGCGGGTCCAGTTCGGGGTTCAGAAACACCTCGATCCGGTCGTATTGATACCCCTTCAGCAGCGCCCAGCTTTGCCCCTTCGAGGCGAACACCGCATAGACCACCCCCCCAATCCCCGCGATCATCACCGCAAAGAACCACAGGCTGACCCCGGCGAGGAACATGATGACGATGCCGCCCGCGCCCAGCAGCACGGCGGTCCCCAGATCGGGTTGCTTGACCACCAGCGCCATCGGCACCGCAATCATCGCCAGCGGGATCACCAGCGACAGCGGATGCCGGATGCGGTGCGGGTTCAGGTCGTGAAAATACCGCGCCAGCGCCACCACCAGCGCGATCTTCATCAATTCCGATGGTTGCAGCCGCAGCGGCCCGATATCGATCCACCGCTGCGCCCCCATCCCCACCGACCCGGCCACCTCGACCCCGACCAGCAGCGCCAGCGCGACCCCGTAGAACGCATAGGCCGTGCCTCGCCAGAACCGAATATCCACCATCGCCACGACCAGCATCCCGACGAAGGCGACCGAAAAGCGGATCATCTGCCGCCGCGCCCACGGGTCCACGTTGCCATCGGCCACCGAGAACTGCATGGCAAATCCGATGCCCGCGATCACGAGGATCAGCGCCACCAGCGGCCAGTTGAGGGACAACAGCTTTTGCGCCAGCGTCGGCCCCGCATTGCCATGGGTCTGCACCGACATGCTCAGGCGTCCTCGTTCTCGTCGTCTTTTTCTTTCTTCACCGCAAAGACCGGCGCGGCCCCCTCCGGCACGGCCCCTTCGGGTATCTCCCTTGGGAATTGCAGCTTCAGCAGAACGTCCCGTGCGATGGGCGCGGCGACCGTCGATCCCCCGCCGCCATGCTCCACCACCACCGCGATGGCATAGCGCGGATCATCCGCCGGGGCATAGGCGACGAACAGCGCATGATCGCGCAGCTTCCACGGCAATTCGCTGTTCTTCAGCACCCCCGTTGCCCGCTCGGCGGTCGTGATCCGCCGCACCTGCGCCGTTCCTGTCTTCCCGCACATTTCGTGCCCCGCCGCCGTGATCCGCGAGCGATACGCCGTCCCGCCCTGTTCGTTCACGACCGCATACATGCCCCGCTTCACCGCCTCGATATGGGCATCGTCAATGCCTGTCCCGATCAGCGAGCGCGATTTCACCCGCTCCCCATTGCGCGCCCTTACCAGTCGCGGATGCACCTGATACCCACCATTCGCGATCCGCGCGGTCATCACCGCCAGTTGCAGGGGCGAGCTGCTCAGATACCCCTGCCCGATCCCCGCATGAAGCGTCTCGCCCGGATACCATGGTTGTTTCAGCTTCGCCCGCTTCCAGGCCACATCCGGCATCGTCCCGGCCTTGGCATCGAACAGCCCGATCTCCGGCAGCACCCCGATCCCGAATTTCCGCGCTACCTCGGCCAGCCGCTTGATCCCGATCCGCTTGGCGATATCGTAGAAATACACATCGCAGGATTGTTTCAGGCCCGTATGCAGGTTCATGTGGCCATGCCCGCCGCGTTTCCAGCAATGGAAGCGATGACTGCCCAACTCGATATGCCCGCCGCAATAGACCGAATGCCCCGGCCCGACCAACCCCGCCTCCATCGCCGCCAGCGCGACCACCATCTTGAAGGTCGAACCGGGGGGATACAGGCCCGATACCGCCTTATTGTTCAGGGGCCGCTTTTCGTTATCCCGCAGTGCGCCCCAATCCTTATGCGATAGGCCCAGCACGAATCCGTTCGGATCGAATCCCGGCGTCGACGCCATCGCCAGCACGTCGCCGTCATAGATATCCATGACCACGACCGCGCCGCTTTCCTCGCCCATCCGCTGCATGGCGTATTTCTGCAATCCCAGATCCAGCGTCAGCGTCAGGTCTTCACCCGCTGTGCCTTCCCGGCGTTCCAGCTCACGTATGGGGCGCCCGTGGACGTCCTTTTCCACCCGGCTCAGGCCCGCCTTACCGCGCAGCGCGACCTCCTCGATCCGCTCGACCCCGGATTTCCCGATCCGCATCCCCGGCAGTTTCAGCAGCGAGGCATCCTCCCCCGCCCGTTCCACGTCCCGTTCCGAGGCGGCGGCCACATACCCGACCAGATGCCCTGCGTAATCCGCCTGCGGATAATGCCGCGTCAGCCCCAGCTCCGGCGATATCCCCGCCAGCGCGGGCGCATTAGCATTCGCCTCCGCAAACTCTTCCCAGCGCAGATTCTCGGCCAGCACCACCGGCAAAAACGCCCGCGTCCGCTTGATCTCTTCCATCAGCGCTTTGCGTCGCAGGGGCGGCAGCGGCACGATTTCACCCAGCCGATCCAGCGTCGCCGCCACATCCTCCACGTCCTCGCGGTACAGGACCAGCCGGTAATTATGCCGATTCACCGCCAGCGGCTTGCCATCGCGCGAAAACACCTGCCCCCGCACCGGGGCCAACAGGGAAGGGCGGATACGCGACCGTCTTGCCCGCGCCGCGTATTTCTCGCCATCCACGACCTGCAACTGGTACATCCGCCCGCCCAGCGCCGCCGCCAGCGCCCCCTGCGCCCCGAACAGCACGAGGGCGCGGCGCGAGAACACGCTACGGTCCAGTTTGTCGAGGCGACTGCGCAGGGCCATCGTTACTCCATCACAGGGAACGGGTCGGCGTTCTGCCGATCCGCAGGATTTGCCGCATCGCGACGGATATAACGGGGTACATCAAAAAAGTCATGCCGCCCTGCACCAGCACCAGCTCCAGCGGGGGCAGCATCAACCGCGCGGCAGCGGTCAGCACCCATTCCAGCGCAAAGACCAACGCCGCGAACCCCGCAAAGCCAATCCAACGCCAAACCAGCGGCATCGTGCGCAGCGCCACCGTCCATCGCATCATCATCATCGACGCCAAGACCAGCGCCAGCACCCCTGCACCGGGAATATCCCCCAGCACCAGATCCTGCGCCAGCCCCACCGCGAATACCATCGGCACCGCCATGATTTCGGGGCGGTGCAGCATCCAGAAAAACACCACGATGACCGAAAACCGGGGCCAAGGCGTCGAATTCGGCCCCACCCCCATCGCGATATTGGTCAGCACAATCGCAACCCCACAGGTCACGAGAACAAGCGCCAAAGCCCAAATCGAAGACCACACCGCCTTCATGCGTTGATCTGTGAAAGCAGGGACGCTGGAACCCTCTCCCTCTGGGAGAGGGCAGGGTGAGGGTTGTCGCAGTAGAGAGAACCCTCACCCAGAGGGATAGGCGGCGCAATCATCATGGGCCGTTTCCCGACAGCTGATGTGCCGAAGACGCGAATTATACCGATGGCGGCAATCAATGACCGCTCTGTTCCGGGCGCAGACCCGGAACCCCGATAGGCGGAGCGCGGTTCTGCTAGGCTCCGGGTCTTCGCCCGGAGCAGAGTGGAAAAGTGAAAACGGTCAGCGATTTCCGTCGGCGGTATTAGAAAACTCATCACTCCTCGTCCCCCTCATCATCCGCCTTCTCCTGCTCGACCTCACCATCCGCTCGCACGATTAGCACGGCATCCGAATCAATCGTCAGGTCCACCCGCTCGATAACCAACCGCACGAATTCCAATTGCCGAAAATCCGCACTCGGCGTGACCTGCACCACGTTGTCGAGCAGCGAATCCACCGTTCCCAAGGGCAGGCCCTTCGGAAAGATGCCGCCGTGATTCGAGGTCAGCACCCGCTGCCCCTTCACCACCCGCCCCGGCTTGGACAAAAACTGCAATTTCGGCTTGCCCGTATTGTCCCCGATTAGCAGCGCGCGGATATCACCGGGTTGCAGCACCGCCGGAATCCGGCTCGATGCATCCGTTACCAGCACCACCCGCGCCGCATTCTCGCCCAGCGCCACGACCCGCCCGATGGCCGCCGTTCCGTCCATCACCACTGTACCGGGCCGCACGCCCTGCGCCCGTCCTGCATTGATGGTGATCGATTGGGTGAAGGCCCCGCCTGAATTACCGATGACCTGCGCGGTGATGTAGTCGAAGCGCGGCGCAAGCGTCACCTTGTTCAAGGCCCTCAGTTGCGCGTTTTCCGCCTCCAGCCGCAGCGCCACCTCGCGCCATTGGCTCAACGAGACCACATCTTCGCGCAGCTTTTTATTATAGGCGGCAAGATCGAGAAATTCCCCCGCATCCCCCGCAATCCGCCGCGTAAACCGCACCGGCGCACCCGTTACTTCTGTCACGGGGGCCGAGATATCGAGTGCAACCTCGCGCAAAGGCTGAAGGCGTGGGTCGGACGTGGCCCCCAGAATATAGATCGCCACCGCCGCGAGCAGCGCGGTCACGCTGACCCCGCGCCCGACTACGCGCCAGAATCCCATTCCGTTGAACATCTGTCAGGCCATCGCGTCCGTCGTTGCACCGAAGTAGTTTGTAACGTGTACGTTACAGCCACACTCTTAACGCCCTGACTGCGAAAAGGCTAAAGCGTTTTGCGATCAACCTGAACATGAAAAGGGCCGAAAATGCGCAACCTTGGCGCAATTTCTGCCCCGTAATCATCGTAAATCGCTCTAATCGATCAGCACATGATGCAGCGCGTTCATATGCTCCAGCGCCCGTCCCGTGCCCAGCGCCACACAATTCAGCGGATCGCTTGCTATCATCACCGGCAGGCCCGTGGCATCGCGCAGCACCGCATCCAACTGCGACAGCAGCGCCCCACCGCCCGTCAGCATGATCCCTTTATCGACGATATCGCTCGCCAATTCCGGCGGCGTCGCCTCCAGCGCCACCTTAACCGCCTCCACGATCTGCCCCACCGGCTCGGCGAGGGCTTCGGCGATTTGGGCCTGATTGATCGTGATTTCCTTGGGCACCCCGTTGATCAAATCGCGCCCACGCACGTTCATATACTGCCCCTCGCCATCGGCGGGCGAGCAGGCGATGCCGATATGCATCTTGATTTTCTCGGCGGAGGTCTCACCGACCAGCAGGTTATGGTTCCGGCGCAGATAGCTGATGATCGCCTCGTCCATCTTGTCACCGCCCACCCGTACCGAGCGGGCATAGACGATATCGCGCAGCGCGATGACCGCCACCTCCGACGTGCCGCCGCCGATATCCACGACCATCGACCCTTCCGGTTCGACCACAGGGATTCCGGCACCGATAGCGGCGGCAATCGGTTCGGGGATCAACTTTACGGCCCGTGCCCCGGCCTCCATCGCCGCTTCCTTGATCGCCCGTTGTTCGACGGCAGTGGCCCCTGATGGCACGCAGATCAGGATGAAGGGCCGCGACAGCAGCGACCGCTTTTGCACCCGCTGAATGAATTCCTTGATCATCGCTTTCGCGACATCGAAATCCGCGATCACCCCGTCACGCATGGGCCGAATGGCCTCGATCCGCCCCGGTGTGCGCCCCAGCATGGCCTTTGCCTCGGCCCCGACCGCCATCACATCCTTATTCTCGCCCCGCACCTG
>CALJIU010000303.1 GCA_937974055.1 uncultured Neomegalonema sp.
CCCCTGTGGAACCGCCTCGCATAATGTTGCCACCAGCAAAGCCGCTTCCTCGCGGCGTGGGTCGCCCCGGCGGGTGATCAGGCGGATCGGGCGACTGGCGGGCGGTGACAACGGGCGCAGCACGATATCCGTCTCGACTTCGCGGCGGGCGAGGGCGGGGATCAGCGTCACCCCTTGCCCCGCCGCAACGAGTCCGCGCAGTGTCTCTAAACTCGTCGCCTGAATATCGTCACCCCCAACGGCGGGCGCTTTGCACAGCACCCGCGTTTGATCGCGCAGGCAATGCCCTTCGCCCAGCACCAACACCCGCTCGGTACACAGCGATAGCTGCGTAACCGCCTCCTGCGATGCCAGCGCATGACCGGGGGGCAAGGCGGCGAAGAATGGCTCATCGAATAGCGCATGACAGGCGAGGGCAGGATCATGCGTGTCCTCCGCAATCAACCCGAAATCCAACTCCCGCGCCTTTACCGCCATAACCACCGCCGCCGTCATCGCCTCGCGACAGATAAGATCGAGGCGCGGATACACCGCTTTCAGTGCAGGCAAAGCCCAAGGCAGTAGATAGGGGCACAGCGTTGGAATGATTCCGATCCGGCGCGGCCCGGCCAACGGCTCCTCGCCCCGCCGCGCGATGCTGGCGATCTCGTCGGTTTCGGACAGTATCCCCCGCGCCCGCTCAACCACCGTCCGCCCCAGCGGCGTCAGGTCGATGGTCGCCCCCCGTTCGATCAATGCCGCCTGCAACTCCTCCTCCAGCTTGCGCAATTGCGCCGATAGTGTGGGCTGGCTGATGGCACAGGCGGTCGCCGCCCGCCCGAAATGGCGATGATCCGCAAGGGCGACGAGATAGCGAAGTTGGGTTAGGGTCATGCATCTCCTTAACCGACACATCTTGCAGCGCACAAGATGGATGGGTAAGCACAGTGCAACATCACGATAGGCTAGGGGATTCCGATGCGCGACGTACTCGAACAGCTTGAAGAACGGCGGCAGGATGCCCGCATGGGCGGCGGCGCAGACCGCATTGCAAAGCAACATGCCAAAGGAAAGCTGACCGCGCGCGAACGCATCGAACTATTGCTCGATGAGGGCAGCTTTGAAGAATACGACATGTTCGTCGCCCATCGCTGCACCGATTTCGGGATGGAACAGCAGAAACCGGCTGGCGACGGTGTCGTCACTGGCTGGGGCACGATCAACGGGCGCATGACCTATGTTTTCTCGCAGGATTTCACGGTTTTCGGCGGGTCGCTATCCGAAACCCACGCTCAGAAAATCTGCAAGATCATGGATATGGCGCTGCAAAACGGCGCGCCGGTCATCGGGCTGAACGATTCGGGCGGCGCGCGCATTCAGGAGGGCGTTGCCTCGCTTGCGGGTTATGCCGATGTGTTCCTGCGCAACGTAAAGGCATCGGGTGTCGTGCCGCAGATCAGCCTTATCATGGGGCCATGCGCCGGGGGCGCAGTCTACTCGCCCGCCATGACCGATTTCATCTTCATGGTCGAGGATTCGAGCTACATGTTCGTCACCGGCCCGGACGTGGTGAAGACGGTCACGAACGAGATTGTCACGGCAGAGGAACTCGGCGGCGCGCGGACCCATACGACGAAATCCTCCGTCGCGGATGGCAGCTTTGAGAATGACGTCATCGCGTTGGAGCAGATGCGCCGTTTCTTCGACTACCTGCCGCTCAACGCCCGCGATGGTGCGCCCGTGCGTCCCTTCCACGATGACGCGAACCGCATCGAGAACAGCCTCGACACCCTGATCCCCGACAACCCGAACCAGCCCTATGACATGCGCGAGGTGATCCTCAAGATCTCGGATGAAAGCGATTTCTTTGAGGTGAAGGCCAATTTCGCGAAGAACATGCTGACGGGTTTCATTCGGCTAGAGGGGCGCACGGTGGGCGTCGTCGCGAACCAGCCGATGGTTCTCGCCGGGTGCCTCGATATCGATTCGGCGCGGAAGGCAGCGCGTTTCGTGCGCTTCTGCGATGCCTTCGATATCCCGCTGCTGACACTGGTCGACGTGCCCGGCTTCCTGCCCGGCGTATCGCAGGAATATAACGGCATTATCACCCACGGGGCGAAGCTGCTGTTCGCCTTCGCACAGGCAACGGTGCCGATGGTCACGGTCATCACGCGCAAGGCGTATGGTGGTGCGTATGACGTGATGGCTTCCAAGCATATCGGAGCCGATGTGAACTACGCATGGCCCACCTCTGAGATTGCCGTGATGGGCGCGAAGGGCGCGACCGAGATCCTCTACCGCTCCGAACTCGGCGACCCCGACAAGATCGCCGCCCGCACGAAGGAATACGAAGACCGCTTCGCCAATCCCTTCGTCGCCGCCGAACGCGGGTTCATCGACGAGGTGATCATGCCTCATTCGACGCGCCGACGGGTATGCCGTGCATTTGCGGCGTTGCGGAACAAGCGCGTCGAGATGCCGTACAAGAAGCACGATAATATTCCGCTATAGGGCAGGGCTGTCGTTGAACATGACAAGAACATGGGATTGCCTATCGGCGCTGCCCGCGCTAACTGTGGCTTATGTCAGACCCGTTCGCCGATGAAGGATTCGCCGCCGACACGCGCCCGCTCTCTGCGCGAGCGATGCCCGTTGCGCCGCGATCCGCGCCCCAGACCCCGTATCTCGATACGCTGAACCCGGCACAGCGAGAGGCGGTCGAGACGCTCGACGGCCCGTTGCTCGTGCTGGCCGGAGCAGGGACGGGAAAGACGCGCGTGCTGACCACCCGCATTGCGCATCTGTTCCAGACGGGCAGGGTGCGCCCTAACGAAATTCTCTGCGTCACCTTCACCAATAAGGCTGCGCGCGAGATGCGCGAACGTATCGGCACATTGGTCGGCCACGCGGTCGAGGGGATGCCGTGGCTCGGCACGTTTCACTCGGTCAGTGCCAAGATTCTGCGTCGCCATGCCGAACTGGTCGACCTGCAATCCAACTTCACCATCCTCGACACCGACGACCAGATCAGGCTGCTGAAACATCTTATCCGCGCCGATAATATCGATGAAAAACGCTGGCCGCCCCGGATGCTGGCTGGGATGATCGATGATTGGAAAAATCGTGGTCTGACGCCGGATCGCGTGCCGGAAAAAGAGGGCGAGCAATACGCGAACGGGAAGGGCGGGGCGCTCTACCTCGAATATCAAAAGCGGTTGAAGACCCTCAACGCCGCCGATTTTGGCGACCTGCTGCTGCACACGCTGACCATCTTCCAAAAACACCCTGACGTGCTTGACCGCTACCAATCGTGGTTCCGCTACATCCTCGTGGACGAGTATCAGGATACCAACGTCGCACAGTACCTGTGGCTGCGGCTGCTGGCGCAGAAGAACCGCAACATCTGCTGCGTTGGCGATGACGACCAATCCATTTACGGCTGGCGCGGGGCGGAGGTGGGCAACATCCTGCGCTTCGAGAAGGATTTTGAGGGCGCGAAAGTCGTGCGGCTGGAGCAAAATTACCGCTCGACCCCCCACATCCTCGCCGCCGCCTCGAAGATCATCGCGGGCAACGAGGAACGCCTTGGCAAGACCCTATGGACGGATAAAGGGGAGGGCGAAAAGGTCCGCCTCATGGGCGTCTGGGATGGTGACGAGGAGGCGCGCTGGATCGGCGAGGAGATCGAAGCGCTGCAAAAAGGGTCACGCGGGCTGGACCCGGTTGACCTAGACGATATCGCCGTCCTCGTCCGGGCCACACACCAGATGCGCAGCTTTGAGGATCGCTTCCTCAGCATCGGGATGCCGTATCGCGTCATCGGCGGCCCACGCTTTTATGAGCGACAGGAAATCCGCGATGCCATCGCCTATATCCGCGTCGTCGCGCAACCGAATGATGGCTTGGCATTCGAGCGCATCGTCAACGTCCCCAAACGGGGGCTTGGGGATAAGGCATTGGCAACCGTCAACGAGGTGGCACGGCGTCACGACATTTCACTCGTCCAAGCGGCGGCTCTGATTTGCGACAGTGAAGAGAAGATACTGTCTCCAAGGGCGAAGAGCAGCCTGTCGAAAGTCGTGGAAAACTTCGGTCGGTGGCGACAACAAATGGTTGGTCAGGCGACCACCCCCCTTGGCAATCAATTTGAACTGGTCGTCGATGACGAAGATGCCGATATTCAAACCGGTGCATTCAAGTCGAACGGTCCCAAGGTGCAGCCGTGGGAACTTGTCCAGACCATCCTCGACGAGAGCGGCTATACCGATATGTGGAAGAACGACCGTTCGGCGGATGCGCCGGGGCGGCTCGAAAACCTCAAGGAACTGGTGCGCTCGATCTCTGAATTCGACACGCTTGGCGGCTTCCTCGAACACGTTTCCCTCGTCATGGACAACGCGCAGGATAAGGGGATGCCGAGCGTCTCCATTATGACGCTCCACGGTGCAAAGGGCCTTGAATTCGATGTCGTTTTCCTGCCGGGATGGGAAGACGGCCTGTTTCCCTCGCAACGCTCGATGGATGAACTGGGCCGTAAGGGGCTGGAGGAGGAACGCCGCCTCGCCTATGTCGGCGTCACCCGCGCGCGCAAGCTATCGACCATCACCTTCAGCGCGAACCGCCGCATCTATAACCAATGGCAATCCGCGATGCCGTCCCGCTTTGTCGATGAATTACCGCCCGACCATGTCGACGTTCTCACCGCGCCGGGCCTCTATGGCGGCGGCATGGGCGCGGCCAGTGCCTACGGGGCCGCCTCCGCCGAGATGGAGACGCGCGTTTCCACCGCCGATAGTTATAATTCCCCCGGTTGGCGGCGGATGCAGGAAAATGCCGCCCGCACCGCCAAGCGCATCCCGACCGTGATCGACGCCAAAGCCATCCCCGATTTCGCCCCCGGCGACCGCGTTTTTCACCAAAAATTCGGCTACGGCGAAGTCATGCAGATCGACGACGACAAGGTATCCGTCGAATTCGCCACCGGATTAAAGCGCGTTGTCGCCACATATCTGGAAAAAGCGAAAGAGGGGAACGAGGATGTACCATTCTGAGGTCGAGTGGGATCGGTTAAAAGCCCATGACTTGCGTACCTTGGCCGAACAGGACGCCGTCGTCATCTTTCCCGTCGCGGCAACCGAGCAGCACGGCCCGCATTTGCCGACCATGACCGATAGCCGCATCGGCGGTGAAATCGCGATCCGGGCGGCGCGCAAGGCGTATGAGCCTCAGCCAACCATCGTCGCGCCGGTCCTGTTTTGCGGCCTGTCGGGCCATCACATGCCATTCGGTGGCACGCTGACCCTCGACCATGAAACCTTCATCGCCGTCGTCATGGGCCTCGTGCGCAGCGCGATCCATCACGGTTTCCGTAAGATCCTGCTGTCCAACAGCCACGGCGGCAACATCCTCGCGATTCAGTTCGCTGCAGACCGTTTGGCACAGGAAACCGGCGCCGCAATCGTCGCCACGACATACGCATCCGAAGCCGCTGAGAGCATCGCAGAGCAGTTAGAGGTTCAGGGCGGCATTATGCATGGCGGTGAGGCCGAAACATCGATGATGATGGCTCTGGAGCCGTCTTTGGTGGATTCAACGGACCTCGCATCCCTCGATACCGACCGGGGACGCGGGTTCCTTTATGCCGGTAACGCCTCGTATCGCTGGCGTCCGTTTCAGCACATGACCGGCAACGGCGTCTCCGGTTTCCCAGCGACCGCCACCGCCGATAAGGGCGAGAAACTGCTCGACGTCGCATCCACCGCAATCGCGACATTGATCCTCGACGCCGAGACATGGGCCACGCCCAACGACAAAAGGGACGGTGGCACGAACGGCGTTCCTTTCAGATCGCCCGTCTGATGTTTCTTTCCATAATTTACATTACCGGATTAAGAGGTGTAGCCGCAAAGTTAAAGTGTCGTCATCCCGCAAAGTAGGAATGTCGCTTACCCTTCCCCGGTCCGGAACGGGAGGCCGACATGGGATGGGTGATGATGAGCGAGCGGGAGTTGAACCGGGTCGAGGTTCTGTCACAGGTCGCTGACGGACGGATCGCGTCTTCCGAGGCGGCGCTTGTGCTCGGGATGAGCACCCGGCAGGTGCAGCGATTGCTGGTACGATTTCGACGGGATGGTGCTGGATCGATCCGGCATCGGGCGCGAGGTCGTCGGTCGAACAATCACAAGAACGATGCGGTACGCGATTATGCGATGTCGTTGATCAAGGAAAGCTATGCGGACTTTGGTCCAACGCTGGCGGCAGAGAAGTTGACCGAGGATCACGGGCTGAAGGTATCGCGGGAAACGGTCCGTAAGTGGATGATGGCGGAAGGTATCTGGCTGAAGAAGGCGGCTCGCCGGGCTTTTCATCAGCCACGTCTGCGCCGGGAGCGATACGGGGAACTGGTGCAGATCGACGGATCGGACCATCGATGGTTCGAGGATCGCGCCGATCCCTGTACCCTGCTCGTCTTCATCGACGATGCCACGTCCAGGCTGATGGAATTGCGGTTCGTGCCGTCCGAGAGCACGTTTTCGTACTTCACGGCTTTCGAGGCGGTATCTGAAGGTTCACGGCCGCCCTGTCGCTTTCTACTCGGACAAGCACACCGTCTTTCGGGTAGCGAAGAAGGACGCGAACGGCGGCGCCGGGATGACCCAGTTCGGGCGCGCATTGTCGGAGCTGAACATCGAGATACTCTGCGCCAATTCCAGTCAGGCAAAGGGTCGCGTCGAACGGGCGAACCGGACCCTTCAGGATCGGCTGGTGAAGGAGTTGCGGCTTGCGGGTGTCACCGGCATCGAGAACGGGAACGCCTTCCTGCC
>CALJIU010000304.1 GCA_937974055.1 uncultured Neomegalonema sp.
CTTATCGTCGTTGCGGGTGGCGCGGTCGATCTCGACCTGTGTGGTCCGGTAGGCGTAGGGGTCGGGGCCTGAATAATCGAGGTCGCAGCCCATCACGTAAATCTCGCGATAGCCCAGCGCGACGGCCATTTGCACCGCCGAGAGCAGGATCGTCTGGCCCCCCGCCAGCGATACCCACGGCTCCGGCGTTAGACCGCGTTTCGAGATGCCGCCTTTGGCGGGGGCGAAGAAAAAGGGATCGGCCTCCGCCACGAAGGCCGGGTCGAGGCGGCTTTCCAGCTTCTGCGCGTAGAAGAACTGCCGCGCCGACAGGCCGGGTCGTTTGCCTTCGTATTTCTGCGGCACGCCGGTATCGGCGGCGATGTAGTAAGGGTGCGTGCGTGTCCGCATCCACGGCATATGCTCGGCCATATTGCAGACGAAGTAATCCTCGCCATCCAGCCGGTCGAGGTCCATGCCCTTGAGCGAGGGGGCGGTGCCGAGGATGAAGGCGCGGGTGCGGGTGCGGCGGGCGGCTATGGCGGCAAATTCCGCCTTGCGCTCAGGGTATTGCAAGCGTGATGCAATCGTTTCGCGCAGGGCGAAGATGGCGGTCAGCGGCAGGATTTCCTCGATACGACGCACGGTTGATCCATTATCTAAGGTGTAACGCCAGACACGACGCCGTACCGCAAAGCCTCACGCGGGTCTATGGCCTGTCCCGCCGCCTGCGGCCATCATCACCACGCCAAGCTCCGACAGGATATGCCGGATCGGTTGATGCAACGGCACGATATCGCAATGCTCGTCCGCGATGCGATCATCGTTCGTATCGGCGGCCCCCGCTTGCGCGACGAGCATACCAATGGGTAGGTTCGTGCGCTCATCGAGAACGATACCGCCCGACATACCACCCTGCACGGCATAGGCTTCGGGTTGCAGCCGCAGCATGAAGCCACAGGTTTCGCCGGCGGGGATATCGATGTCGGGATCGCCCTGAATGCTGGGGTCATTGCGCCGGTCCATGATGACCTGCGCGGTGTAGGATATGGGCACGTGACTGCCGCCCGGTATCCCGGAAATCAGCACGGATTGAGGATTGGCGGAGTCTTCGGTCAACGGGGCGGGTGCGCGCAGTGCTTCGAAAGCCGATTTCGGGCCATAGGCCGCAAGATCGTAGCCCTGCTGCGTCATGCCCATGCCATCGCGATATCGCAGATGGTCGCGTCCGGGGCGGCAGATCACGACCTCGGAATTCTCGACGAAAGGCGGGATTTCTGCTGCGTTGGCCTCGTGGACATGGGCGGCGGTCCACCAGATGCCCGCCCAGTGCCAGAACGTACCGAAGGTCTTGCTTCTGATCTGGACGAAGGGGCTGTCCATCATCTCGACCCGACGCCAGGACATGAGGCTGAACTCACCCCACGGCCCCTTTACGTCGCGCCCATAGATGGTGTTGGGGCGGGGCAGGAAGTCGCGCAGATCGCCGGTTTGGGCGGCATTGCCGGTTTCGCGCGCTTCGATGCGCAATTCGTCGAGGCGGCGACGCGCTTCATTTAGCGCGGCTTCCGCCCGGTCGATTGTGGGGATGATGCCCATTCTGCACTCCAAATCTGGCATAACGACAAGTGATCGGAGGCGAATAATGGGGTCGGCTCTCCGCCGCTATACTAGCGAACAAAGAGCCGAAAGTGAGAAACGGTGTGGAGCGGGGGGATGCCCCGCCCCGTCAATACACCCGCGCCTTCGGGGCAATCTTCGCCGGAGCGATGCCGCCTTCGTCGGGGTTGGTCAGGGGGTCGGTGACGACCCGGCGATAGGTGAGGTCGACATTGCCCGTCTCGGACACCGTCGCCAGCGAGTGAACGCGCCAGTTGGCGTCGTCACGCTCGGAGTAATCCTCGCGGGCATGGGCACCCCGGCTTTCCTTGCGGGCCTCTGCCGAGAAAACCGTCGCCATCGCGTTGGGCATCAGGTTTTCGAGTTCCAGCGTCTCCATCAGGTCGGTGTTCCAGATCAACGTGCGGTCGGTGACGCGGATATCGGCCATCTTCTGCCAGATCGCCGACATGCGCTGGCAACCCGATTGCAGCGTTTCCTCGGTGCGGAATACGGCGGCGTCCTCCTGCATGGCGACCTGCATATCGTCGCGGATTTCTGCCGTGGGCGAGCCGCCATCGGCGTTGCGCAGGCGGTCGAAGCGTTCGAGGATGCGGTCGGTGGCGGGGGAGGTGGCCTCACGCGGGCTGGCATCCTTGTCCACCACCTTCGACGCGCGGATACCGGCGGCACGCCCGAAGACGACCAGATCGATCAGCGAGTTGGACCCCAGACGGTTGGCCCCGTGCACGCTGGCGCAGCCCGCCTCGCCGATGGCCATCAGGCCCGGCACGGTGGCATCGGGGTTTTCTTCGGTGGGCTTGAGCACTTCGCCCCAGTAATTCGTGGGGATGCCGCCCATGTTGTAGTGAACGGTGGGGAGCACGGGGATCGGCTCCTTGTTCAGATCGACCCCGGCGAAGATGCGCGCGCTCTCGGAGATGCCGGGCAGGCGCAGGTTCAGCGTTTCTGGCGGCAGGTGGTCGAGATGCAGGTAGATGTGGTCCTTCTTCGGCCCCACGCCGCGCCCTTCGCGGATTTCCATCGTCATGCAGCGGGAGACGACATCGCGGGAGGCGAGGTCTTTGTACGTGGGGGCGTAGCGTTCCATGAACCGCTCGCCCTCGCTGTTGACGAGATAGCCGCCCTCGCCGCGCGCGCCCTCGGTGATCAGGCAGCCCGCGCCATAGATGCCGGTGGGGTGGAACTGCACGAATTCCATGTCTTGCAGGGGCAGGCCCGCGCGGGCGACCATGCCGTTGCCGTCGCCGGTGCAGGTATGCGCGCTGGTGGCCGAGAAATAGGCGCGGCCATAGCCGCCGGTGGCGAGGATGACCATCTTCGCGTTGAAGCGGTGCATGGTGCCGTCATCCAGCTTCCATGCGATGATGCCGGTGCATTCGCCGTCATCGGACATCAGCAGGTCGATGGCGAAATACTCGATGAAGAATTCCGCGTTGTTCTTGACCGA
>CALJIU010000305.1 GCA_937974055.1 uncultured Neomegalonema sp.
GCAGGGGATGGGCAAGAAGCTGGCGTTGATCACCGATGGGCGGTTCTCCGGCGCGACGCGCGGGTTCTGCGTCGGGCATGTGGGGCCGGAGGCGGCGGTGGGCGGACCCATCGGGCTGCTGAAAGACGGCGACGTCATCACTATCGACGCGATCTCCGGCGAGATTTCAGTGGCGCTGTCCGACGACGAGATGGCGGCGCGGCGGGAAGCGTGGAAGGGTCCGCGCCAGACGATCTATGGGGCCGGGGCGCTGTGGAAATACGCGCAACTGGTGGGATCGACCGTGAAGGGGGCGGTGACGCATCCGGGTGGCGCGATGGAAGGGCATGATTACTTCGAGCTTTAATCGTAGATGTCATCATGTCCGCGCTAGCGGGCATGACTTTCTTGAAAGTTAGAGCTGTTGTTGGCTAAATCATCACTTTGTTCCAGTCGATTTGATAACCTGCTGCCTTTAGTTCTCTAGCTAACGATGTCTTCCATGCTCCAGCACCATCAAAATCAGTCCATACTACGCCTAAAATGTCAGATGGAAGTTCTACGTTGTCTATTTTAAGTGCACAAACACGGTTCCGACCTAATCGTCCAATGAAATATCCAAGTTCCAAAATTACATTTTGTCGGGCACGATATAAGTGATCGCCATGTTCGCTTGCGATTTGATCGTCAGGGCTTAAAAGAGCTATTGCAAATCCGACGTTTGAGTTTTGCTCAAATTTTTCTATAATCGTTTGACCTTTGTTAGGCTGTTCATGCAAAATAACCGGATTGAATCCAATAATTTCGATGAAGCGTGCTAGTGACTCACGAGCAGCGATATCGTGACCGTGTATTAAGAAAATTTCGTCATTAATTTCAGCGCTCAAATCATCTAAAATCTGCAAGTCTGCATCTGATTCATCATGTTCTTCAATTTGTTCTTCGAGAGAAGTGATGGCTGAATTTAATAATAAAATTGATCTTTTTTTACAATCTACCAAGTTGTCGACTACATCTTCAATTGAGGTTCCATAAATATTGTGAGGCCAGTTAAAGTACTTGGCATTTGAATAGCGATTGTACTCAGGTGTATTTTGACCGAAGGTTCTCGATAACGCGTCATCAATGGACGCTTCTAACGGGGCTACGGCTATGTTAGCTGCGCTAGTAGAGGTAATCTCTAATGGTTGAAAGTTTTCGACCTCAACAATGCGTTTTTTTAATCGAGGTATGGCGCTACGCATTTGCTCTAACGTAAGTTGACTATCTTGCGAAGGAGATGATGGTTTTCTAGCCATGGTTGATCCAGTTCAGTCATTAATATTTCCAAGTACATAACATGAAATAGATATGTCACAACGCTCACCAATTTTCCTCATCGTCTACCATTCCCGCACCGGCGGCACGCGCCAGATGGCGGAGGCTGCTGCCGATGCGGCGCGGGGGGAGTGTGATACGGTGCTTAGATATCGAGTATCTTTTCGATATCGCGTGCACCGTGAATGACGGCGACGATGATCGCCGTCATGTCATCCGGCTTTCCTGTCACGCGATAGAATATGAGGTAGCTTCCTTCGATAAGAACACGGTGTTCGCCCTTGTAGACACGGCCTCTGAGGGGGAAGTTTTCGAGCGAGATGCAGCGATCCAGAAACTTCTGCATCATGCGCTTGGCGGCGGCGGGGTTCTCGCGGGCGATGTAGTCGCCGATTTCCTCGATTTCCGCCGCGACGGATGGAGGAATGACGACCTTACAGGTCGTCATATTTCGAGATGAGGCGCTCGAAAACTTCGCGGGCGGGTTGTCCGCCGTGAGCCGTGTAGGAGGCTTCGCCCGCCGCGATCTTCTCATCGGCGAGTTCCAGCGTCGCCGCTTTGAGCAGCGCATCGGCTAGGCGGTCCTGACGGTCCAGCGGGAGCTTCTCAATGGCTTCTACGGCTTGGGAAAGTTTCATATTCATCTTAGTATACATATCACGCCCGGAGAACGATTTCCATGCCCACACTCCTCATCGTCTATCACTCCCGCACCGGCGGCACGGCGCAGATGGCGGAGGCTGCTGCCGATGCGGCGCGGGGGGAGTGTGAGACGGTGCTGCTGCGGGCGGAGGAGGCGGGGGGTGCCGATCTGCTGGCTGCGGATGGGTATATCTTTGCGGGGCCGGAGAATCTGGCGGCGATAGCGGGGGTAATGAAGGATTTCTTCGACCGTGCGTATTACGACGTGCTGGGGGAGATCAACGGGCGGCCCTATGCGCAGATGGTCTGTGCCGGGTCGGATGGCGAGAATGCAGCGCGGCAGGTGGCGCGGATCGCGACCGGGTGGCGGCTGAAGGCAGTGCAGGAACCGCTGATCATTTGCACCCATGCGCAGACGAAATCGGAAATTCTTCGCGAGAAAACGATTTTGGAGGGCGATTTGGCCCGGTGTCGTGAGCTTGGCGCATTGATGGGCGCGGGGCTGGCGATGGGTGTGTTTTGAGGCACCCGTCCCGACACTCAAAACAACCAAGTCACGAATCCGACAGGTTTTTTCGTGTCCGCGCACGGGCAAAAATTAGCCCTTACCCCTGTGGCGCGCAAGACTCAGTTGCAAGGTAGTTTGTTAAGAAAAACGTGTATCTCACTAAACTCAAACATTTTTCTGGATTTTTGATTCGAGATGATTCATGGTCTTTCCAAACTCCAAGGAGGAGAGGGCAGATGAAACTATTCACCACAGTCGCTGTCGGCGCACTCTTGTTGGCCGGTTGTGCTCCCTTCGAGCACGGTCACTTCGCAGCCGATGTAGCCTACGAAAACAATGTCGGGGATCGTCCCGGTACGCCGGTCCTGATCGGCGGCTATGAAGATCCGTATTACGGGCAGGCCATCGCGGCGCAGGGGGGCTATAGCCACCCGCATTCCAAGCCTGCGGCCTACTCGACGCCAATCAACTATCCGCAGCCGGCCACGTATTCCGAGCCGGTCTTGCAGCCATTCCCGCAGCAGCAGGTCGTGCATAGTGCGCCGCAAATCGTGCACAGCGCGCCGCAGGTCGTTCACTCTGCGCCGCAGGTGATCCATGCCGCGCCGCAGCAGGTTATCCATTCCGCACCACCGCTCGTGCAGGCGACCTATGCCGAACCGGTTCACCACCAGCCGGTTCACCACCAGCCAATCGTGCAAACCTATGCCGAGCCAGTGCATCATCAGCCGGTCGTGCAGACTTATGCCGAACCCGTGCACCATCAGCCGGTCGTGCAGGCAAGCTATGTGGAGCCAGTCGTGCACCACTCTGCGCCGCAATATATCGAACCGCCCGCACCGCTGGCGACCGCCTACCCCATCGAGAAGCCCCATCACTACGTCGATGCAGCGCCGATCTATGAGCGGAGCGCGCCTGTGGTTACCGCGACCAGCGTGAGTGTCGAGGAAGAGCGTCGCCAGGCACCCGTCGTCTATGCGCCGCCCCAAGTGGTCAATGCGCCCCCCGTCTATATGCGCGGCGCACCGCAATACTCGAACCAGCCGTATCCGGCCCCTGGATATCTACCCTTCGGTGGACAGCCACCAGCGCCGCAATACGCCCCTCCACCTCCCCCTAGCTATGGCCCACCACAGGGGTATGGCGTTCCGCAGGGCTACGGCGGCTATTCCCCGCAGCCTTACCCGGTCCCGCCCGCCTTTGGCGGTGGCTATTTTGGTGCGCCGGTTGCGGCGAACACCCGGCCTGCCTACGCCCCACAGGGATATGGCGGCTATGGCGCGAGTGGCTGTGTGACGACATGCGGGAACGGTATGGTCTTTTAGAACCATTCGCGATCAAGCTGTGTCACGAAACCCGCCAAGAACTGCGTGTTTCGTGATGCATTTTGGCTCAATGTGATCGCGATTGACCGTAAGACCCTAGTTTTCGATGACGATTGAGGGCGGTGCCGAAGGGTGCCGCCCTTTTTTGTATCCGGCTTAAGCCTTTCGACAGCCTGCCAGATTAGTGTGCGGCGCAACGTGTGACGCAGACAGGCAGGAGAATTCGATGCGACAGGTGGCGCTTATCGGGGCGGGGTTCATTGCGGATGCCCATCTTATCGCTCTTTCCGCGATGTCGGATGTGCGGGTTTCAGCGGTGGTCGACCCCAGTGCATCGCGGGCCGAAAGCCTTGCCCGGCGGGCGGGCGGTGCGGCGGTCTTCGCGTCGGTCGAGGATCTGATCGCGCAGGCGAAGCCCGATGCCGCCCATGTTTTGACGCCGCCACCTTTGCACCGGGCGACGGCTGAACCGTTGCTGAAAGCCGGGGTGTCGGTGCTGCTGGAAAAACCGATGGCGGAGACGGCAGAGGATTCGCAGGCGTTGATCGATGCGGCGGAGGCCAGCGGCGCAGCCCTGCGGGTGAACCATAATTTCGTCTTCCACCCGGCAATCGTGCGGGTGCGCGAGGCCATCGAGTCGGGGAAATACGGGCGTATCCGCGCGGTGCAGATGCGCTATGCGGCTCCGCTACGCCAGATGACGGCGCGGGCATTTGGCCATTGGATGTTCGATTCTCCGCGTAACCTGTTGCTGGAACAGGCGGTTCATCCGCTGAGTATCATCGATGCGCTGATTGGTACGCCCGATCTCGTCAGCGCCGAACCCGAAGCGATGGCGCGCCCGGCGGAGGGGATCGAGATTGCGAACCGCTGGTCGATGGTGCTGCGCTCTGGCGACCGTGAAGCGCAGTTGCAGTTGATCCTCGGCGCGAATTATCCGTCCTGGAGCGTGTCGGTACTGTGCGATGACGGGGTGATCGATGCTGAGATTTTCGAGAACCGTGTGGTTGCACGGGGAGCGAACTCGACGATTGCGCCGATTGATCAGGCCAAGCGCAGCATGACGATTGCAAAGGGCGCGGCGGCGGATGCCGTGCGTGGGATTGGCAGCTATACGGCGGAATTGCTGCGGCTGGGCGGTAAGTCGGACGGATTCAACCGCTCGATGGGCGGGTCCGTGGCGCGGTTCCATGCCGACCTCGATGCCCATGCCTTGGGTGGTGCGCGGCCCGATGGCGCCACGGGGCGCGACCTCGTTGCCCTGTGCGAAAGCGCCGCCAGCCGTGCGCCCACACGCGCCGTGCCTGCGACGCCGGTGCCGGGGGCGAATGCGGTGTATGATGTGGCGGTGCTGGGCGGTACGGGCTTCATCGGGCAGCACCTAACCCGCGCTCTGCTGGATCAGGGCAAGCGTGTGGCGGTGATGGCGCGTAGCACCCGCAATCTGCCCGATCTCTACCGAAACGAGAATGTCGGCGTCTTTGCCGGATCGATCTCGGATGCCGAGCGGGTGGCCGATATCGTGGCGCGCGCGCCGCAGGTTGTGAACCTCGCTCATGGTGGCGGGGGTGCCGACCGGGCGGCGATTACCGAAGCGATGGTCGGTGGGGCCGAGACGGTCGCACGGGCATGCAAGGAAGCGGGCAGCGAGCGATTGATCTTCGTCAGCTCATCGGCGGCACTGTATCTTGGCGATTTGCTCAAGACGCTGAATCAGGCCGATGGTCCCGATTCGCAACCCGAAGCGCGCGGGGATTACGGCTACGCGAAAGTGAAGGCTGAAGAGGCCATGCTGGCCATGCATGTCGACGGTCTGCCCGTCGCGATCTTGCGCCCGGCCGTGGTGGTGGGTGAGGGAACGTCGCCTTTCCACTCGGCGCTGGGCGCATTTAACACCGAAACGCATTGCGTTGGCTGGAGCCGAGGGACGACGCCGCTGCCCTTCGTGCTGGGCGAGGATGTGGCGACGGCGATCATTCGTAGCTTGGATGTGCCGGTCGAACGAATTGCGGGTAAGGCATTGAACATAGTGGGTGATGTGCGCTGGAGCGCGCGGAAGTATGTGGAGGAATTGGCCAGTGCGACGGGCCGGCCCCTCTATTATCACCCGAATGGCGAGGCATCGCTGGCGGGTATGGAATGGCTAAAATGGGCGGCAAAGCGGGCGTCTGGGCGCAAGAACGTGCCGACGCCCTCGCATCGCGACCTGCGCTCGCGCGGGATGCTCAGCGCAATCGATACGAAGGTCGAGAAGGAATTGCTGGGTTGGGAGCCGGTGGCCGATGAGGCGGAATTCCGCGCGCGGGCCATCGCCGTGCACGCGAAATGACGCCGATCCACCTGCTCTGGGCGTTTTCGACCTTTGCGCTGGGGGGGCCGCAGCGGCGGTTCCTGACTTTGGCGGGGGCGTTGGGTCCGGCATACCGGCACAGCGTCTTCGCGATGGACGGATGCTATGACGCCGCCGATGCCGCGCCTGACCTCAACCTGCGGATCGTGGAGGGCAGGGCGCAGAAGGGCGCACTGATCTCGCGGGCGAATCTGTCGATGATGCGGGGCGTTCTGGAGCGGGAACGTCCCGATCTGCTGCTGACCTCGAACTGGGGGGCGGTCGAGTGGATCGTCGCGAATCGCGGCGTGCCGCATGTGCATTTCGAGGATGGTTTCGGCCCGGACGAACGGCCCGATGCACAGAACCCGAAACGGGTTTGGGCGCGGCGGGTGTTTTTCCGCAAGCGGGGGCTGCATTTTGTAGCGCCGTCACAGGTGCTGGCCGACACGTTTCGCGATGTATGGAAGACTCGATCCGAGCGGGTCAGTCTGATTCCGAACGGGGTGGATTGTGCGCGGTTTGACCCCGCTCCACGCAGCGGTCCGCCGGTCATTGGGACCGTCGCGGCCCTGCGCCCTGAAAAGCGGATCGACCGGCTGATCGACGCCTTTGCCGCCGCCTCGGTGCCCGATGCGACCCTGTTGATCGTGGGGAATGGCCCGGAGCGAGCGGCGCTCGAAGCGCGGGCGGGGCAGGGCGTGGAGTTCGTGGGGGGGCAGGACGATGTTGCCCCGTTCCTCGCGCGAATGACGCATTTCGCGATGAGTTCCGATACCGAGCAGATGCCGATTTCACTGGTTGAGGCGATGGCGTCGGGCTTGCCGGTCGTGGCGACGGATGTGGGCGATATCCGGGCGATGGTGTGCGACGCGAATCGACCGTTCATCGTCGCGCCGGAGGCCGAACCGCTTGCGGATGCCCTGCGCGCATTGGTGGACGATCCGGCTCTTGCGGTGGAGATTGCGGCGAGCAATGCTGTAAAGGCGCGGATGAAATACGGTCTGGATACGATGAGCGACCGCTATGACAAGCTTTTCCGGTCGATGACGGGTCAGATGTCTAGCGTGCACCAGACGGGGACGTGATCGGAGGGTTTTTCCCAATCGCGCACGGCCTTGTCGATGACTGCCGTACCCAGCAGATCCGCTGCTTGCGGGCTGAGTAGGATGTGATCGATTCGGATGCCTTTGTTCCGGGGCCATGCGCCCGCTTGATAATCCCAGAATGTGAACCGTTCGCCGACGGGATTGACGGCCCGAATCGCATCGGTCCAGCCTTGCGCCACCAAGCGGCGGTATGCTTGGCGCGTCTCGGTCCGGTAAAGCGCGTCCTCCGCCCATGCGGCGGGATCATGGACGTCTTCGGGTTGGGGAATCACGTTGTAATCGCCGAGCATCGCGATGGGCTCTTCGAGCGCAAGCAGGGCCGTTGCCCGCGCTTCCATCCGCGCCATCCATGCGAGTTTGTAGTCATATTTTGGACCGGGTGCAGGGTTGCCGTTCGGCTGATAGAGACCACAGATGGTTAGCAAGCCTGCCTCGCCCGTCACGGTCGCCTCAATCCAACGGGCTTGTTCGTCCGATGCGTCACCGGGAAGGCCGCGAGTGACCGATTCGAGAGGACGTTTGGAGAGGATCGCTACGCCGTTGAAGCTTTTTTGTCCGTGAGTCTCGACATTATAGCCTAGGTCTTCGAGGGGCGCGCGAGGGAAGGCGTCATCGACGGATTTGATCTCTTGCAGGACCACCACATCCGGTTGCGCTTGTCTCAACCATTCGGGTAGCGCATCGATTCGGGCTTTGATGCCGTTGATGTTCCAAGTGGCGAGTTTCATGGTGCGGTTCCTTTGATCTTTGGATCAGGTCTATGTCGCACTCGCGCAAGAAGAAAGGGGCCCGAAGGCCCCTTTCCCGTTTTCAGGACTGGTCTACCGATCAGTCGTGTTTGTGGGCAGCACCCATCATGCCAGCACCGCCAGCCATGCTGTCCATACCGGCATCGGCTTCTTCGCCAGCACCGTCAGCACCGGCTGCGCCACCGGCACCTTCAGCGCCTTCTGCACTACCGCCGCCCATTTCGGACATCATCGACGTCAGCTGCTGGATCAGGTTCTGAAGCTGTTCAAGGATCTGAGTGACGGCCTGCATCATCTCTCCCTGAGCGCCACCGGCTGCTTCAGCGCCTTCAGCGCCACCGGCTGCTTCGCCGCCTTCAGCGCCGCCGGCTGCTTCGCCGCCTTCAGCGCCGCCGCCGCAACCGCCAGCTTCGCCACCGGCTTCAGCGCCACCAGCTGCTGCACCACCGGCTTCACCGCCAGCAGCACCTTTGCCGCCTTCAGCACCACCAGCTGCTGCGCCACCGGCTTCACCGCCAGCAGCACCTTTGCCGCCTTCAGCACCACCAGCTGCTGCACCACCGGCGCTACCGCCAGCAGCACCTTTACCGCCTTCAGCACCACCAGCTACTGCGCCACCGGCGCTACCGCCTGCTGCGCCACCGGCACCCGAACCACCAGCTGCACCGCCGGCGCTACCGCCTGCTGCGCCACCGGCACTCGAACCACCAGCTGCACCGCCGGCGCTACCGCCTGCTGCGCCACCGGCACCGGCACCACCAGCTGCACCACCGGCGCTACCGCCAGCAGATGCGCCACCGCTCAGTTTGGTCATCAGGCTCGTGAGAGCCGAGACCAGCGAGTTGAGCTGCGACTGTAGGCCTTCGAGACCGTTGCTCTGAGCCGAAGAGAGGCCCTGTGCCGAGGTCTGCATGGTGGACATGCCGCTGCTGACCGAACCAGCGCTGGAAGCAACCTGGCTCGCGCCGGACTGAACAGCGGAGGTGCCGCCGCCTGCTGACATTGCGCTCTGCATGCTCGTAACTGCGCCCTGAAGCGAGTTCACTGCGTTGCCGAGCGAAGCCATCATGCCGCTGTTCGCCTGCGAGGACGAAGCGCCGGACATCATGGATACGACATTGCTGCCGCCAACTGCCTGCTGGCTCGAAACACTGGACATCATAGTGCTCACATTGCCGCCACCGTTGTTGTTGCTTGCGACGGGGGTACTGGCAGCGGCAGGAGCCTTGCCTGCTGGACCCTGAACGCCCTGTGGACCTGCTGGGCCCTGTGCGCCTTGAGAACCGGCTGGGCCTGAGACACCCTGAACGCCCTGCTGGCCTTGGGGACCGGCTGGACCTGCAACACCCTGAACACCCTGCTGTCCCTGTGGGCCTGCTGGGCCTTGAACACCCTGAGGACCGGCTGGACCCTGAGCGCCAGTGTGGCCTTTTGGACCCTGTGCCCCGGTATCGCCTTTGGCACCCTGAGGACCAGCAACGCCTTGTGGACCCTGAGCGCCCGTTGCGCCGGTGTCACCTTTGGCACCCTGAGGACCAGCAACGCCTTGTGGACCCTGAGCGCCCGTTGCGCCGGTGTCACCTTTGGCACCCTGAGGACCAGCAACGCCTTGTGGACCCTGAGCGCCCGTTGCGCCGGT
>CALJIU010000306.1 GCA_937974055.1 uncultured Neomegalonema sp.
AATGGCGATCTCGCCCTCACGCGACAGCAGTTCGACCGACCCCATTTCGCGCAGGTACATGCGCACGGGGTCGTCGGTGCGGTCGACGACTTCGGTGGTGCTGGCGGAGGTGGTTATCTCGCGCGAGGTGCTTTCCCCGACCTTGCTTTCTTCCTTGGGCGCTTCCTCTTCGGACCCGTCATCCTCGACGACGTTGACGCCCATCTCCGACAACATGGACATGACGTCCTCAATCTGGTCGGGGGACACTTTGTCGGAGGGCAGGTTCCGGTTCAGCTCGTCATAGGTGATGGTCCCACGGGCTTTTGCCTGCTGGATCATCTTCTTGACGCTGGCTTGGCTCATGTCGAGGATCGGAGCCTCGTTGCCGCCGGCGGTGGTTTCAGGCTCTGCATTCACATCTTTGGCGGCCATGCTAATCTCTCGTCGTTTCGTCGGTTCCGCCGGAGCGGTAGACGGGCCGCTATTTGCGGCGACTGTTCTTTTTCCACAGTTCCCTGTCGATGAAACCCTGAACGCTTACGGCGGCGGCGTCTTCTTGCGTCATGGCCGGGATCACCCGTGCGAGTGCCTCGCGGTGGGCAGTACGTGCCGCGACCATGCGCTGAAAGGCGCGTTCGTCACCATCTCTCGAAAAACTGTCTTCGGCATCCCGTCGTTCCAACTCCCGTGCACAGATCGCTATGTAGCGTTCCAAAGCTGACGTTAAATGATCACCGTCCGGTGAATCATCAATAGATAACGCCAGCCGCTCGAATGGAGCGGGTGGTTGAGGTGCCAATCTGCGCCGGATCTCCGCATGGAGCTGTGAGACGGACAGGCCTGTCTCCTGGTCGGCAAGATCGAAGTACGCTGATATTAGAGCAGAGCGAATCAAGTCAAGCTCCCGATTCGCAAATTCTGTCTCTGCGAGCGATTCGCAACAGGTGCCGACACTGTCGGGCAGGGCCATCGCGAGGCGTAGAATCTCGGATTCCAGCGCCGTTCGTGCGTTCGGAACGCCCCCGGTCACGATGGCGGAATGGCGGGTTTCGGTGCGGGGCTGGGCGGGTATGTCGCGCCTTTGCCAGCCCGTTTTTCCGCCGAAACCGCCCGGTTTCCAAGGTTTATCGTCCTTAGGACGGGCATTGAAGAGGTCGCGTCGCCATTCCTTGAATTGCGATTCGTAATGGCCACGCACCCCCTGATCGTCGATGCCCGACAGCAGCGCGCGAATGCGCTTGTCGAAGGCGGCACGGCGTTCGGGAGTATCGAGTGCCTGTCGGTCGGTTTCGACGCGCCATAGGAAGCGCGAAAGGGGTTCGGCGGCATCGAGGACCGAATCAACAGCCTCGCGCCCCCCGTCGCGAATCAGGTCGTCGGGGTCTTTCCCCTCCGGCATCATCGCGAATAACAGCGTCTTGCCCGGCTGCAACAGCGGCAGTGCGAGCTGCGCGGTGCGCTCGGCGGCGCGAATGCCCGCCGCATCACCGTCCAGTGCCACGATCGGCTCATCCACGGCGCGCCATAACAGGGCAAGCTGATCGGCGGTCAAGGCGGTGCCGAGGGGGGCGACCGCTGCCTCCAACCCCGCACGATGCAGGGCGATGACGTCCATATACCCCTCGGCAACGATCATCCGTTGCCCCTTGCCCGCCGCCGCCCGCGCAGGGCCGAAATTGTAGAGGGTGTTGCGCTTCGAGAAGAGCGGCGTTTCGGGGGAATTGAGGTATTTCGCCTTGGCATCCGCCCGCATTGCCCGCCCGCCAAAGGCGATGACGCCGCCGCGCTGGTCGCGGATCGGGAACAGGATGCGCTCGCGAAAGGTATCGTAGGTCTGGTCGTCGCGCTGACCCAGCAAACCCGCTTCGATCAGAATAGCATCGGGAAAACCTTGTCCGCGCAGCGTCTCGTGCAGGGCGTTTCCGGCGGGGGCGTAGCCGATGCCGAATTCCTGCTCGGTCTTCGGGTCCAGCCCGCGCCCAGCGATGTAATCGCGGGCTTCGCGCGCCGCTGCGCCGCCGTATTGCGTGCGATAGAAGCGTTGCGCCGCCTCCATCGCCTCGGCCAGCCCTTTGCGCTTTTCCTGCTTTTCGCGGGCACGAGGGTCGCGGGTAGGCGGGTCCATCCCGGCGTCGCGCGCCAGCAATTCGACCGCCTCGCCAAAGGCCAGATTATCGTTCTTCATCACGAAGCCGATCACGTCGCCCTTTTCGTGACACCCGAAGCAATAGAAAAAGCCCTTGCGGTCCTCGACATGGAAGCTGGGGGATTTTTCGCCGTGGAACGGGCAGCAGGCCCAGTAGTCGCCGCGCGCCGGGTTCGATTTGCGCAGGTCCCAGTCCAGCCGCTTGCCGATGGCCTCCGCGATGGAGGTCCGCGCACGGAGTTGGTCGAGATATGCGGTGTCGATGGCCATAGGCTACAAATGCGCCACCGCCCCGCGATTCGCAAGGTGGGGCGATGGTGTGTCAGGCGAGCAGGATGCTTTGCACCGTCTCATACAATTCGGCCCAGCTTTCCGCCCGGTGCTGCGCTGCCTCCACATCGGTGAGATAGCCGCGCAGGGCGTCGTCGCCGACGAAATGGATGCGCGCAACCTCCGGGGCGTCCTTCGCGGAGGAGGCGAGCTGCGCCGGGGAATCGTCGATGAACGCCGTGCGGGCCGCGCGCTCGTTCAGCCAATGCAGGGCCGGGCCTTTCGGTCCGGCATTCGCGATGACGGGAAATTCGATCCCATGGCCGCGCAGATTCTCGATCCGGTCTTCCTGCGCGTAGAACGGGACATTGGTGAGGATGACGACCTGAACCTGCGATGACAGGGCAGATAGGGCATCCGCCGCGCCGGGATAGACACGCTGATGCTTGGTCTGCGTTTCAAAGAATCCCCGGAACAGCGTTTGGAATTCCTCCGCGCTCGCCTCCGTCCCATCGTATCGCCACAGCGCGCCGTCGAGTTTATAACCCGTCAGGCGCAGCGCAAAGCCTTGTTCGGTGGCGTATTCGGCCAGATGCCCGGCCAGCCCGACCACCACCTCATCCACATCGACGGCCAGCAGCGGGCGGGCAGCGTCCAGAACCAGACGGTCGAGTTGTTCGAGTACCTCGGCGGGGGGCGGCTTCACGTCCATTCAGGGGTATCCCCACCCGGCAGGGCGCGGCGGGCGAGCAAGACCCGCTCCGGTGGCATACCCTGTGATCCGGCAAAGGCGATCACCGCCGCATCGTCTTGCAACAGGAAATCCAGCACGAAACCGATAAAAACGGGGTCGCCCGCCCGCGCGCGGATATCGGCGGCATCGGTGCCCGCTTGGTCCAGCAACGATCCGAACATGTCCTGATCGGCGGCTATAAATGAGAGCGCGTGCAATCCGATGACGGATGCCTCGTCCTTTGAAACCGGGTTGTGTTGCATAGCCGCCACTATTGTCTCGAGTTGTCGTCTGAGTCGATAAGTCGGAAACTTGATAACATCGACGCGTGTACGAGAAAGGTTTAATTAACTGATCACGTCTTATCGTCTACGCAGTCGATGCATGGTCCGTTTTGGGCCGGTAACATCCCTTGGAGCGTCCTGCATGTCGAAAACGGTTCTCATTGTTGAAGACAATGAACTCAACATGAAACTCTTCCACGATCTTCTCGATGCGCAGGGATATCGGACGCTTCAGACCTCGAATGGTATGGAAGCTCTGGAAATCGCCCGCACGGAAGGCCCTGATCTGATCCTGATGGATATTCAGCTACCGGAAGTTTCGGGGCTGGAGGTCACCAAATGGCTCAAGGAAGAGGACGAATTGCGTCATATTCCGGTCATCGCCGTCACCGCTTTCGCCATGAAGGGTGACGAAGAAAAGATCCGTGACGGTGGCTGCGAAGACTATATCGCAAAACCGATTGCGGTTGCTGATTTTCTGGCGACTGTTAAGCGTTTCCTAGATTAGTCAGATGTAAGAGTAAGGCCATCAGGGTAGACCGAGAAGGGGCCGGGGATCATGTCAGCGCGTATTTTGGTCGTCGACGATATTTTGCCGAACGTGAAGCTTCTCGAAGCGAAGCTCATGTCGGAATATTATTCGGTACTCACGGCCTATAATGGCTTTGAGGCCATCGAGATCGCGAAGGCCGAACAGCCCGATCTGATCCTGCTCGACGTAATGATGCCGAAGATGGATGGTTTCGAGGCGTGCAAGCGCCTCAAAGCCGATCCTACGACGGCGCATATTCCTGTCGTGATGGTCACCGCGCTCGACCAGCCCACCGACCGCGTGCGGGGGCTTGAGGTCGGGGCCGATGACTTTCTGACCAAACCCGCCAACGATCTGGCCCTCTTCGCCCGCGTGCGGTCGTTGGT
>CALJIU010000307.1 GCA_937974055.1 uncultured Neomegalonema sp.
CATGATGAAGCTGCCGGAAAGCGATATGGCGGCGGCGCAGTTCCTGTTCCTCTACGAATTGTCGCTGGGTTACGGCATGGACCTGACCGACCAGATCAACGTCGACCGCTCCGCCATGCGCATCTCCGCCTCGATGGCCGAGGCAAAGACCAGCGATATGCTGGCGCTGGATGCCAAGGCGCAGGGCTGGCTAGCCGAAAACGCCCCCGATATCGCCGTGGCCCCCACCGGCATGTCACAGGTCTTTAACCTCATCGCCTATCGCGATGTGCGGGCCATGCTCACCGGCACCGTGCTGGCGCTGGTGGCGATCAGCTTTCTGATGCTGCTGATCCTGCGAGATGTGAAGCTGGGTCTGATATCCCTCATCCCCAACCTCATTCCCGCCGCGATGGCCTTTGGCATCTGGGGTTACACGGTCGGGGCCGTCACGCTGGCCATTGCCGTGGTCATCGCCATGACCTTGGGCATCGTGGTGGATGACACCGTGCATTTCCTCTCGAAATACAAGGAAGGCAAGCGCAAGGGCATGTCCCCCGAAGATGCCGTCCGCCATGCCTTTTCAAAGGTCGGCATGGCCCTGTTCGTTACCACCTTCGCGCTGGTGGCCGGGTTTGCGATCCTGTCCACCTCCGGCTTTGCGGTGAATGGCGACATGGCAAAGCTGACCGCCCTGACCATCACGCTGGCACTGATCGCAGACTTCCTGCTGCTGCCCGCGCTTCTCATTACCATCGACAGGAGAGATACGATGACCGCTTCCCTCAAGACCGCCCCCGCCGCCATCGCCGCCCTGATCGGTTTCGGAATGCTGGCCGCGCCATCCCCCGCCACGGCCCAAAGCGCGGAGGCTAAGGGCCTCGCCATCGCGCAGGAGGCCGAGCGCCGCGATCTGGGCTGGGGCGATTTCACCAATGATGGAGAGATGATCCTGCGCGACAGTCGCGGCAACGAAACCCGGCGCGTCTGGCGCGGGATGAGCCTCGAACGCAACGCGCAGGCGGGGGAGGGCGACTGGTCCGTGATCGTCTTCTCCGCCCCCCGCGACATCGACGGCACGGCAACGCTGACCCATTCCAAGATCGAACCCAGCGACGACGACCAATGGCTCTATCTTCCGGCGGTCAAGAACGTGAAACGCATCTCATCCTCCAACCGCACCGGCAAATTCGTCGGCTCGGAGTTCAGCTTCGAGGATCTCGGCAGTCAGGAGGTCGAGGACAACACCTATCGCTGGCTACGTGACGAACCCTGCCCTGCCAGCGCGGGGGGTCTGACCTGCCATGTGGTCGAGGGCGTGCCAAAGAACGCGCGCTCCGGCTATTCGAAGCGGATTTCATGGGTCGATACGACCAATTACAACGGCCACAAGGTCGAATTCTACAACCGCCGTGGCGATCTGGAAAAGACCCTCACGAGCAGCGGGTACCAGCAATACGCGGGCAAATACTGGCGTCCCGCACAGCTTGATATGCAGAACGTCCAGACCGGCAAATCCACCACGCTGCTCCAGACCAATTACAGCTTCGGCACCGGCATGACCGAGGGCGATTTCAACGCCCAACGCCTGCCCCGCCTGTCGCGGTAGTATCTGATGGTTTTTGCACCCTGCGCTGCCCGTCCCCTCCCCCCTCGTGGGGGAGGGCTAGGGAGGGGATTCTATCAAAGTGAACAGATCGTTCTTGCTGAAAGAACCCCCCTGGGCAGATCGGCGCTCGCCGCAATAGCCCTAGCTTTCCTCACCACCCCCGCCTTCGCGACCAGCCCCCTGCTCGACGCGAAAAGCCCCATCCCCGGCCACGCCTTGATCGCACTCGCCGCCGTCGTGCTGGGCCTATGGCAGGTGCTCGGCGCAAAGGGCACGCGGCGGCACCGCATCGTCGGATGGCTGTTCGTCGGGGCGATGACCTATGTGGCGGTGACGGCGCTGTTCATCTCCGACCTCAAGACATGGGGCTATTTCAGCCCCATCCACCTGCTGATCCCCGTCACGCTGGCAGGACTATTCTTCGGCGTACGCGATGCGCGGCGCGGCAATATCAGGGGCCATGCGATCGGCATGATAACCCTGTTCTTCCTTGCCGGAATCGTGACCGGCGCGTTTACACTGCTACCGGGGCGAACCATGCATGACACGGTCTTTGGCGTTGCCGACAATGGAGCGATGAAATGATAGAACGAAATCGCACAATCCGTCCCCTCTCTACCGTCTTCCCCTGCCCCCTTGGGGGGAGGTTGGGAGGGGGGTTCTCCCCGCACCGACGACTCTCCGCACCGGAGAAACCCTTACCTAAAGGCAGAGGAAGCCTCGCCGCGCTCCTCGCCGCCACCCTCCTCACCACCCCCACCCTCGCGGGCGACGAACTCCTCGGCGCGGATTTCGCCGACCTGCGCGGCGAGGCATCCGTCGAGACGATCCTCTTCCCCGAAGACCCCCTCTTCACGGGCCAGGAGCATAACAGCCTCTCCTTCGCCATCGAGCCGAACGGCATCCTCGAATGGGATGAGGTCGAGGGCTTGGGCGGGGCCGATGTCACGGCCACCATCCGCCCCTTCCTGCGCATCGACACGGCGGATGACGAGCGCACCCATTTCGACTTGCGCGAAGCAAAGCTCGACCTGCGTTTCGGCGACACGGATGTCACCATCGGCAACGATATCGTCTACTGGGGCAAGACCGAGGTCGACCAGATCGTCGATATCGTCAATCAGGTCGACGGGGTCGAGGGGCTGGAAGGCGAGGACAAGCTGGGCCAGCCGATGGTCGCCGTCCGCCGCGTGGTCGAGATCGGCGATTTCAGCGGCCAGGCCAGCGCCTTCTACTTCCCCTATTTCCGCGAACGCGCGTTTCTGGGCGAGGAATCGCGC
>CALJIU010000308.1 GCA_937974055.1 uncultured Neomegalonema sp.
TCGGCGACCAGCGTGTTATAGCCAAAGCTGACCCCCCGCTCGGTCGCCCAGACGGCATCATTGCCCGCCTCGCGCACTTTGTTCACGACGTTCTTCATATCCCACGGGGCGAGGAATTGGCCTTTCTTCACGTTCACCACCTTGCCCGTCTTCGCCGCCGCCACCAGCAGATCGGTCTGGCGGCATAGGAAGGCCGGTATCTGCAACACGTCGCAGACCTCGGCCACCGGTGCGCAATGGTCGATCTCATGCACATCGGTCAGGCAGGGCAGGCCGAGTTGGTCGCGGATTTCGGCAAAGACGGGCAGCGCTCCCTCCAGCCCGATACCGCGCTTGCCGCTGATCGACGTGCGGTTCGCCTTGTCGTAGCTGGCCTTGAAGATCAACGGGATACCAAGGCTTTCGCAGATTTCCTTCAGCCCCTCCGCCATCATCATCGCATGGTCGCGCGTTTCCATCTGGCAGGGACCGGCGATCAGGGTCAGCGGCGCATCGTTGGCGATCTGGGGGAGCATGGGCGGTCCTTTTCAGCGAGGGGGCGAGAAGCGCAGCGATAGGCAGGACATCCCGCCATCGACCTTTGCCGCCTGTTCGTTCGGCAATTCGGTCAGGTCATATCCCGCGTCGCGCAAGCGGGTGGCAGTGATGGGAAAGCCGCGTGGAAACAGAATGGTATCGTTAAATCTTACACAATTGGCGCAGGCTTCCTCTCCCGGTTCCACGGTGATGACGCGGTACTCGGCAAAGCATCCCGATGCGGCCAGCCGTTCGGTCGCCAGCACCGTCTCCCCGTCGAGCAAGCCGCAATCGGTCTTGAAATGCAGGATTTCAGGCGGCGTTTGCAATTCGCGCAGGATATAGCCCCAAGGCTCGACGATGGCGCGCAGCGATGCGACGCCTTCACGATCCGTCCGCGCTGACAGTCCCACGAGGATATCGCGATCCGTCACGAGGATATCCCCGCCCTCGACGAAGCCCCGTTCGACCGTCGCCACCCGCTCGTAGGCATCGCGCAGGGTCGGGGCCATCGCCGCCGCCTCGCCCAGTCGCGACGGCGCACCGGGGCGCAGCACGACCGCCCCATCGGGCAGGCACAGCGCCGCATCCTCCACGAAGACCGAGTCGGGGAAATTGTCCAAAGCGGGCAGGGCGATGACCTCGGCCCCCGCCGTGCGCAGCGCCGCCACATAGGCCGCATGATCATCCGCGAACTGCCCAGCATCCGGTGCGCCGGTATCGACCGCGCGCAGGCCATCGGTCACGCTGGCCGCAGGGGCGCGCACGATGGCATGGGTGAATGTCGTCGCGCTGCTCATCTCGCTCTCTCCCGTCGATGCCTCGTCGCTTTATCGCAGGCCGCTTTAACGCGCCGGACGCTTACCTGTCCAGCAGGTCGGCAAGCTGGTCGCGCAGCCACCCTTTCGGGATGATATGTCCGCCTGAGTGACGCTCGATCCGCACATCGCGGCCCTCGGCGCAGCCCTGCCAGATCGTGATGGCCTTTTTCGGCCCCGGCGTGTCGATCCGCTCGTCGCAGCCGGACAGCGCCGCCCATTCGTCCACCGCGTCCATGCCACCATGCAGGCGCATCACGGTATCCTTCGCCCCATGCACATGCCGCATCGTCAGCGGCCCGGTGGCACAATCGAGGCGGTCCATCCCGCGCAACGTCCCTGCAATGCCGAAGATGCCTGCGTACCGATCCCCCTGCTCGCAGGCAAAGAACCACGCCATCGCGCTGCCATAGGAAAAGCCGGAGATGAACACGCGATCCCGGTCGATGGGCCAGCGGGTCGCCGCATCCGCAAGCACATCTTCGGCAAAGGCAATATCGCGCCGGTCGTCACCCCAGAAATTCCACGATTTCCCAATCCCATCGGGGGCGAGCAGCAGCACGCCATTCGCCTGCGCCGCGCCCGCAATCCGCCGATTGCGCGTCACGCCCTTCCCTTGCCGCCCCCAGCCATGGAAATGCAGCAGCACGGGCAGGGCGCTATCCCCATCCCACCCGCTCGGCAGTTTTGCGGCATAGGATCGTTCCGCCACCTCACATTGCCCGCCCTGTCCGCAGGCAAATACGGGGGTCGATAACGTCATGGCGAGAAGGGCGGCGAGGATGTATTTCATGCGTTAGAAATACCGCGCGCCGGGAACCGGCGAAACCCACGTTCCGGTGACAAGAGGAAAGCCGCTATGAAAATCGCCATTCTTGATGACTGGTTCGATACCCTGCGCGGGTTGCCGTGCTTCGCGAAGCTCGACGGCCATGACGTCACCGTCTTCACCGATCATGTCGAGGATACGGACGCCCTCGCTGCGCGCCTCGCCGGTTTCGACGCCCTCGTCCTCTTCCGCGAGCGTACCGCCATCCGGGGCGATTTGCTCGACCGTTTGCCGGGTCTGCGCCTCATCAGTCAACGCAGCGTCTACCCCCATATCGACATCGACGCCTGCACCCGTAACGGCGTGCTCGTCTGCTCGAACATGCACGCGGGCACGCCCTCCCACGCCGCCGCCGAGCTGACTTTCGCCCTGATCCTCGCCGCCCTGCGCGATATCCCCGGCCAGATGACCGCCCTGCGTGATGGACAATGGCAGACCGGCGTGGGCCGCACGGCGCAGGGAAAGGTGCTGGGAATCCATTCCTATGGCCGCATCGGCAAGGCGGTCGCGGGCTATGGCCGCGCCTTCGGGATGGAGGTTCAGGTCTGGGGCGGCGAGCAATCGCGCGCTGCCGCAATGGCAGACGGGTTTCGCGTGGCCGACAGTCGTGAGGCGTTCTTCGCCACCTCGGATATCGTCTCGCTGCATATTCGCCTGCACCCGGCCACACGGGGCAGCATCACCGCCAACGACCTCGCCGCGATGCATCCGCGTTCGATCCTGGTCAACACCTCCCGCGCGGGTCTGATCGCCCCCGGCGTGCTGCTCGCGGCACTAGATGCGGGCCGCCCCGGCAGTGCTGCGCTGGATGTGTTCGAGGGTGAACCGACCACGACCGACCCGCTGATCCATCATCCCCGTGTGATCTGCACGCCGCATATCGGCTATGTGACCGAGGAGGAGTTCGACCTGCAATTCGGCGATATATTCGACCAGATTGTCGCCTATGAAGCAGGCGCGCCGATCCACATGGTCAATCCGCAGGTGCGCGGCGCATAAACACCGTGCCCCTGTTCTTCACTCAGAAAGCACCGCCATAGCCGCCGCCATCTTCCTCGCCGATGGCGAGGGTTGTGGCGAAGGGGGGTGGGCCAGCGCCGTCACCGATGCCGCCATCTGGCTCGACCGGAATGGGGCCAGAGCCGTCTTCCTCGCCCACGGCCAATGTCGTCACGATTCCCGGATCGGTGGGGGCGTAGGCATTGTCCTCCTCACCGATAGCCAGCGTCGTGATGTCGTCGGGGTCTGTCGGGAAGCTGTACCCGCCATCCTCCTCACCAATGGCCAGCGTCGTCGCGGTGCCGGGGGCGGGGGTGTAGGATTGACCGTCCTCTTCGCCAATCGCGAGGGTGGTGGCGAAGGGGGGTGGGCCTGCGCCATCGCCGATGCCGCCATCCGGTTCGACGGGAATGGGTCTGGAGCCGTCTTCCTCGCCCACGGCCAAGGTCGTCACGATGCCCGGATCGGTCGGCGCATAGGTGCCGCCGTCTTCCTCGCCAATGGCCTTGGTCGTGACTGTGACGTCATTCACCGGCTGGTACACGCCTTGGCCGTTTTCGTTCATTACTGACGATACGGGGGCGGTGACGGGTGTGTAAGTTCCGCTCGCGGCGGGCGCTTCGGTACGGGCGCAGGCGGCGACCCCTTGTAGGGCAATCAGGCTGACCCCGCCGAGCAGGGCGAGTCTTTCGTTTCGAGTGATCGAAAATGAACGCATGACGGTTACTCCTTAAAGGCGAAAAGTATCGCGTGGTTCACCTTGAGGCAAAGTAAGGCAAAATTCTGTACGATTCTAGGAAAAGCGTTCGATTTCTTTGCGAATGATCTGAACACCCGCCGCTATCTTCTCGCTGGGTATGGAAGAATACCCAAGGCGCATATGATGAGACGAACCGCTAGCGGCAAAGAACGGCGCGCCCGGTTCGATCAGAACGCTGCGTTCGCGCAGCCGTTCGGCGAGGATGGTCGTGTCGATATGATTGGGCGCTTCAATCCAAAAGCTGGCCCCGCCGAATTGCGGCGCGCGGGCATCGCTCAGTCCGGCGGCGTCCAGCGCATCGCGCATGGCGGTTCGGCGGCGGGCAAAGGCATTGCGCAGACGCTTTATCAGGGCGTCATGGTGGCCGAGGGCGAGGAAATAAGCGGCTGTGCGCTGGGCGTATCCGGGGGGATGGCGCAGGATCAGCAAGCGCAGAGCGCGTAGCTCCGCAATCACCGGCTCCGGCGCGGCCACATAACCGAGACGCAGGCCGGGGAACAGCGATTTTGAAAAGCTGCCGACATAGATCACCCGGTCGGATCGGTCGAGGGACTTGAGCGCGGGGGCGGGCTTTTGCAGGAAACCCAACTCGAAATCGTAGTCATCCTCGACAATGATGAAGTCATGTCGATCCGCAGCGGCCAACAGCGCCCGTCGCCGCTCTAGCGGCATGGTTGCGGTGGTCGGGGCGTGGTGGCTGGGGGTGACGAAGACAACATCGACGTCATTCAGGCGATCATCGATTACCATGCCATGCTCATCGACGGGTATCAGCACGATTTCCGCGCCGAGGCGTAGGAGCGTGTTGCGCAGGTCGGGGTAGCAGGGGTCTTCGATGGCGACCCGCATCCCCTGCGCACACAGCAGTTCCGATAGCATATACAGGGCGTTCTGCGCGCCCAAGGTGACGAGGATCTGCTCGGTATCGGCCAGCACGCCGCGCCGGGGCAGGGTGCGGGCGCGGATGTAATCAAGCAGCAGCGGATCATCCGCCTCGCCCTTGTCCCCGGCCATCGACTCGAAATTGCGCAGGCCAAGCGCCTGCCGCGCGCAATCGCGCCAGTCGGAATGGTTGAACAGAGTGGGGTCGGCCTGACCATAGACGAAGGGGTATTCGTATTCCCTCCAATTCAAGGGCTTGGCCACACGGGCTAAGTCGGAATACGTACGGCAAAATCGGCCTGTCCATTGCGCCCGCTCCTGCAACGCCGCTTTTGCATTGGCAGGCGAGGTATTGGTCCGGTGCGATGGTTCGGAAACGGGGGCATCCGTACCGACGTAATAGCCGCTGCGGTTTCGCCCTTCCAGATAACCATCGGCCACAAGCGCTTGATAAGCTAAAGTGATCGTGTTGCGCGATACCGAAAGCTGATCGGCCATGGCACGGGAGGAGGGGACGGCCTCACCGGGCTGGAGCCTCCGCGACAGGATCGCGGATACGAGCATTTCGCGCACCTGTGCCTGCAACCCGACCCCGTCGAGCGTATCGAGATGGAATAGTGCATCTTTCATGGGGTCACCTCTGCGACAACTGGCCCTATTCTGCGCCTGAATTGGCTCTAACCCGTTGTCCCGCTTTGGGGTAGCGTCGTCAAATCAAATCAACCGAAATGGTCAGCGATACGCTGCCACAGGATAGGATCACTGCAATGGACGGGGCACAGATTCAGTACACGGCGAACTCTCTCGAAAGCCAGTGGATGCCGTTCACGGGGAACCGTGATTTCAAGATTTCTCCCCGCCTCGTCGTCAAGAGCGAGGGCGTGTATCTGACCGACCATAAGGGTGGTCAGGTGATCGACGGATCGTCGGGCCTGTTCTGTAACCCGCTGGGCCATGGTCGCCGCGAGATTGCCGATGCGGTCCATGCGCAGATGATTGCCAACGACTACTGCTCGCCTTTCGGGATGGGCCATCCGGGTGCTTTCGCGCTGGCCGAGCGGGTCGCGCAGCGTTTGCCTGAGCCGATCAACCACGTCTTCTTCGTCAATTCCGGCTCCGAAGCCATTGATACTGCGCTGAAGATCACGATGGCCTATCACCGCGCACGCGGCGAAGCGCATCGCGTTCGTTACGTCAGCCGCGAGCGGGCGTATCATGGCGTGAATATCGGGGGTATCTCGCTGGCCGGGATGGTCAAAAACCGCGAAACCTTCCCCCATGTCATGCCGAACGTCGTGATGATGCGCCATACGTGGACCGGCGACGAAACCTTCGAGAAGGGTCAGCCGCAGCACGGTGTCGAGTTGGCAAACGACCTTCAGCGTTTCTGTGAAACCTATGGCGGCACGACGATTTCCGCCGTCTTCGTCGAGCCGGTTGCCGGATCGACCGGAACGCTGGTGCCGCCGGTCGGTTATCTTGAGCGTGTTCGCGAAATCTGTGACGAGCATGGCATTTTGCTGGTCTTCGATGAGGTCATCACGGGCTTTGGCCGCATCGGCGCGCCGTTCGCTTCGCAGAAATTCGGCGTGACGCCGGATATCATCACGATGGCGAAAGCCCTGACCAATGGCGCGATCCCAATGGGTGCGGTTGCGGTGCGTGACGAAATCTACGAGACGGTCACCAATGCCTCGCCGGAGAATGCCATCGAATTCTTCCACGGCTACACCTATTCGGGCCACCCCGCCGCCTGCGCCGCCGGTCTGGCCACGCAACAGATCATCGACGATGAGGGCCTGTTCGAGCGGGTGGTGGAGAATGAGGCGTATTTCCTCGATGCGATCTGGTCGCTGAAGGATCATGAGCTGGTCAAAGATCTGCGCGGTATCGGCTTCATGGCTGGGGTCGAGGTTCACCACGACGGTGTGCCAGGACGGCGCGGGACGCAGCTACAGAAAGACCTGTTCTGGAACGGCTGCCACGTGAAGTTCACCGGCGACACCGCCATCGTCGCCCCACAATTCATCGCGGAGCACAAGCATATCGACGAAATGGTCGATAAAATGCGCAAAACGCTGGATCAGCACCTTCACGCCTAATTCTGGCACGGGGTATGCAACACCTTTTTCGTGTTCCAGTGTTTCCAAAAACAACCTTAGGGCGGTCCGATTGGACCGCCCTTTTTTTGTGTCGTGAATTTGCCGAGTAGGCCCTACGCTGCGTCTTCCTTGCGGTCTTCGTAGACCACCGCAAAGGTTTCGCGCATCGTTTCACGAATTGCGGCCAGTTGGGCCGCGTCGGGGCCGTTATCCTCGGCGGTCGCGGATAGGGTCGCGAGGCGGATCAGGCCCAGCGAGCGCGACGCGCCTTTCATGCCATGCGCGGTCATGTGCCAGTCGGCGGTGTTGCCGTCCCGCAGGGCATCGTCGAGTTGCGAAAGATAAAGTTCACCCTGCTCGAAGAACAGCGTAAACAATTCCTCTTGTAGCGGCACACTCTTCATCGTGTTTTCGTCGAGAATATCCCGGTCCAGCAGTGGCTCGTGCGAATTCATCGTGTCTTCCCCCGTGCAGGGAAAGACTAGGCGATGGGGGTTTAGGCAAAATTAGAGACCGCGTACGTTTTATAGCGAATTGCGATCATCTCAGGCCAATCGCAACTTGCTTTAAGTGCGCACGAGGCTCAATTGCGTGACATCCGTGGTTTTGGCCAGAAAACACGCCGCGCAGCTTGCTAGATAGAAATTCCACAGACGCCGGAACCGCTCGTCGAAGCCCAGCGGGGCGATCTCGTCCCATCGTTCGTTGAACACGACCGACCAACGGCGCAGGGTTTCGGAGTAGCTTTCCCCGAATTCGATTGAATCGCGCCAGTTCAGCCCCGCCCGTGCCGTTTGCGCCTTCAATGCAGCGCGCGAGGGTAGCATTCCGCCGGGGAAGATATGCTTTTGCACGAAGTCGACGTTGCGGCGGTAATTCTCGAACAGGTTATCGGCGATGGTGATGATTTGCAGGTTCGCCGTACCGCCGGGTTTGAGGCGATTGCGCAGGGTGTCGAAATAGACGGGCCAGTATTTCTCGCCCACCGCCTCGAACATCTCGATGCTGGCAACGTGGTCGAACTGCCCCTCTTGCGCGCGGTAATCACGCAGCTCCAGCGTCACGCGCTCGGCCAAACCTGCTTCGAATATGCGCTTTTGGGCGTAGTCGAGTTGGGCGGGGGAAATGGTGATGCCGTTGATTTTCGCGCCGCGCTCACGGGCGGCGAATTCGGCAAAGCCGCCCCAGCCGCAGCCAACCTCAAGCACCGTATCGTCAGGCTGCACCCGTAGGGCATCGCAGAGGGCGGCGTATTTGTTGTCTTGCCCCAATTCCAGCGATTGACCGGGCTGGGTGAAGAGGGCGGAGGAATAGGTCATCGACCCGTCCAGCCATGTTTCGTAGAAGGCGTTCCCCAGATCGTAATGCGCCATGATGTTGCGCTTCGATCCGCTGCGTGAATTACGGCGTAGCCAATGGCGGGTCCGCTCAATCAGGCGGGCAAGCACCGACATGGAGAGGTTGCGCGCCATCTCCTCGTTATTGAGCAGCGAGACATCGAGGACGTCGTGCAGATTGGGGCTGGACCACCAGCCGTCCACATACGCCTCCGCAAAGCCGATATCCGCCCCGTCCTTCACCGTGCGGCCCCAGACGCGGTTGTCATGGACCATGACGATGCCATGCGGCCCCGGCTCCTGCCCTTCGGCGCGGAACCAGCGTCCATCCGGCAATTGTACGTCGAGACGGCCCCGCACGATGCAATTC
>CALJIU010000309.1 GCA_937974055.1 uncultured Neomegalonema sp.
CCACTGCCGGATGCGGCCCGTGTCCATCTGGGACATCGGCATGATAGACCCCGCCATCGACCGCGCAAGGCTGGCCCACGGCTCCGCAGGCCAACGCCTGCACGGGCAGCACCGCAAGCGCCAGTGCCCCCAGCATCCTCGAAAACCCGTTCATCGCTTGACTCCCCCCGTTCCCCGACGACCATAGGGCATTCCGCGCGAGGGTCACGCGCCCTGCGATCACAGTCTGGACACCCGATGAGCCGCGCTTTCGTGAAGGAGGATTCCGGCGACGGGATCGAGGAACTGCCCGACCTGCCGGTCAGCCCGCACCCGAACTACGTCACCCCAGCCGGTCACGCCGCCCTGAAATCGCGCCTGCACGAGGCACGAACGGAGGCGGCCACCCTCGGCCCTCGCAAGGAAGAGATCGAGGCCAGGCAGCGCCTCGCCATCCTGCGCCGCGATATCCGGTATCTGGAACAGCGCGTGGCCAGTGCCATTTCCGTCGATCCCGCCGCGCAGCCTCTTGGCAAAGTCGCCTTCGGCGCATTGGTCACGGTGATCGACGAGGACGACCGCGAACAGACCTTCCGCATCGTCGGCGAGGACGAGGCCGATCCCGAAAATGGCCTCATCGCCCCCTCATCCCCCCTCGCCCGCGCCCTGATGGGCGGTCGGGAGGGCGACAGCGCGACATGGCCCAAACCCTCTGGCGCGGTCGAGTTGGAGATCGTGGCGATCCGGTATTGCGATCAGTAAGTCGCGCGACCGCCCGACAGATCGAACACGCCGCCCGTCGTGAAGCTGTTCTCAGCCGAGCACAACCATGCGATCATGGCGGCGACTTCCTCCACCTGAACGAAGCGCCCGCGCGGGATTTTCGAAAGCATGTAGTCGATATGCTCCTGTTTCATCTGGTCGAAGATCGCCGTCTTCGCCGCCGCCGGAGTCACACAGTTCACCGCGATATCATGCTCGGCCAGTTCCTTGCCCAGCGATTTGGTCAGTGCGATGACCCCCGCCTTCGACACCGAATACGCGCTGGCATTGGGGTTCCCTTCCTTACCAGCAATCGAAGCAACGCTGACGATCCGCCCGTATCCATTCTTCACCATCCCCGGCACCAATGCCTTGCAGCAATGGAATGGCCCGTCGAGATTGATCGCCATCACGCGCTTCCATTCCTCGATGGGATACTCCGCAACGGTGGCATTGTCGCCCGCAACCCCGGCATTGTTCACGAGGATATCGACGCGCCCCATCTCCGCCTCGGTCCGGGCCGTTGCCGACCGAACGGCATCCCAACTCGCCAGATCGACCTCGATGAAAGACGCGCCAATCGCTTCGGCGGTCTGCTCGACCAGCCCCCGGTCCCGATCCCACAGCGTCACGGTCGCCCCGCCCGCGATCAACCGCTCGGCAACCGCGCGACCAATCCCCTGCGCGCCGCCGGTAACGACGGCCATTTTCCCCGAAACATCGATCTGATTCATGTCATTCTTCCCCTGTTCGGACCAGACGGTAACGGGTTCAGGATACCTGCGACAATGCCTTTTGCGCGCGATCCCTTGACCCCCTTCGCGTTGCAGTCTTAGGTCAGGGCCTTACAGACCGGGGGATAAGCCATGACCGACGACACGCGCGCCAACAAGGAATTCCGCTCGCAGGAATGGTTCGACAACCCGAACAATCCCGGCATGACGGCACTCTATACCGAGCGTTACCAGAATCACGGCTATACCCGCGAGGAACTGCAATCGGGCCGCCCCATCATCGGCATCGCCCAAACCGGCAGCGATCTGGCGCCTTGCAACAAAATCCACATCTTTCTCGCCGACCGCGTGCGCGCGGGCATCCGCGATGCGGGCGGGGTGCCGATGGAATTTCCGGTCCATCCGATTCAGGAGACGGGAAAGCGCCCCACGGCGGCCCTCGACCGCAACCTCGCATACCTATCGCTGGTCGAAGTCCTGCACGGCTATCCCATCGACGGTGTGGTCCTGACTACCGGCTGCGACAAGACCACGCCCGCCATGCTCATGGGCGCGGCCACGGTCGATATCCCCGCCATCGTCCTGTCCGGTGGCCCGATGCTCGACGGCTGGTGGAAGGGTGAATTGGCCGGGTCCGGCACCGTGGTGTGGGAGAGCCGCCGCCTGCTGGCGCAGGGCGAGATCGACTACGAGGAGTTCATGTCCCGCGTCTGCGCCTCGGCCCCCTCCATCGGCCATTGCAACACGATGGGCACCGCCTCCACCATGAACGCCTTGGCCGAAGCCTTGGGCATGAGTCTGCCCGGCTGCGCCGCCATCCCCGCCCCCTTCCGTGCCCGCATGGAAATGGCCTACAACACGGGCAAACGCGCGGTCGAGATCGTGCGCGAAGACCTGCGCCCCTCGGCCATCATGACCCGCGCCGCCTTCGAGAACGCCATGCGCGTCAACACCTGCATCGGCGGCTCGACCAACGCGCCCCCGCACATGACGGCCGTGGCGCGCCATGCCGGGATCGACATGACCGTGAAGGATTGGGAGACGGAGGGCTTCGCCCTGCCCCTGTTGGTCAATATGCAGCCTGCGGGCAAATATCTGGGCGAAAGCTTCGAGCGCGCGGGCGGCGTACCCGCCGTCATGGGCGAAATGCTGGCCGAAGGGCTGCTGCACGGCGATGCCATGACCATCAGCGGCAAGACGGTCGCCGAAAACCTCGCAGATCGGCGCAGCGCGGACACGGACGTCATCAAGACCGTCGCCGACCCGATGCGCAAGGATGCGGGCTTCCTCGTCCTCTCCGGCAATCTGTTCGATTCGGCGCTGATGAAGACCAGCGTGATCTCCGCCCAATTCCGCGAGCAATTCCTCTCCGATAAAGGCCGCGAAGGGGTCCACGAAGCCCGCGCCATCGTCTTTGAGGGACCGGAAGATTACCACGCCCGCATCAACGACGCCTCACTCGACATCGACGAACGCTGCATCCTCTTCATCCGGGGTGTCGGCCCGGTCGGCTATCCCGGCTCGGCGGAGGTGGTGAACATGCAGCCGCCGGACGCCGTGCTCGCAAAGGGCATCCCGCACCTGCCCACCGTGGGCGATGGGCGACAATCGGGCACCTCCGAAAGCCCCTCGATCCTGAACGCCGCCCCGGAATCGGCAGTCGGGGGCGGATTGGCCTTCCTGAAGACCGGCGACCGGGTCCGCCTCGATATCCCGAACCGCACGATGGACGCGCTGGTCGAGGATGCCGAATGGCAGGCCCGCAAGGATGCGTGGGTGCAAGACATTCCCGCGAGCCAGACACCGTGGCAGCAACTCTATCGCGACCATGTGGGGCAGCTCGACGGCGGCGGTTGCCTCGAATTTGCGACCAATTACCAGCGTGTGGGCGAAACCCTGCCGCGCGACAATCACTGAGGGGACGAAACCATGAAACTGCTACGTGTTGGGCCGGTCGGCTCGGAAAAAGCCTGTGTCGTCCATGACGACGGCACATACCGCGATATCTCCGGTCTCGTCGGCGATCTGGGCGGCGAGACGGTATCCCTGCGCTCGCTCGACGCCATCCGTAACTACGATATCGCGAATCTGCCGGTTGTGGATGCGGGCGGGCGGATCGGCTCATGCGTTGCCTCGACCCCCACCTTCCACTGCGTCGGCCTGAACTACAGGATGCACGCCGAGGAAGCGGGTATGGAAATCCCAAGCGAGCCGATCCTGTTCAACAAGGCCGCCTCCGCGCTGTCCGGTCCCTATGACAACGTGATCCGGCCAAAGGATTCGAAAAAGCTCGATTACGAGGTCGAACTCGGCGTCGTCATCGGCGAAGTGACCGAACATGTCTCCGAGGCCGACGCCCTATCGCGGGTCGCCGGGTATTGCGTCATCAACGACGTCTCAGAGCGCGAGTTTCAGGCCGAACGGTTGGGCCAGTGGGTAAAGGGCAAATCCGCCCCGACCTTTGGCCCCACCGGCCCATGGCTGGTGACGACCGATGAGATTCCCGATCCCCAGACCATGCGCTGCTGGCTCAAGGTCAATGGCGAGATGCGGCAGGATTCCAACACCTCCGACATGATCTTCAGCGTCGCGGAATGCGTCAGCTACATGTCGCGCTTCATGCGCCTGATGCCCGGCGACGTTATCGCCACCGGCACGCCCTCCGGCGTGGTGTTGGGCATGGAGGGCCAGCCTTGGGTCCAACCGGGCGACGTGATGGAGGTCGGCATCGAAGGATTGGGCGAGCAGCGGCAGGAAGTCGTCGACTACTCCGCCTGAGCCGTCACGTCCGGCGCGGCGCGCAGCCGCCGCATCACATGCGAAATCGGCGCGATTGCAATCCCCGGATTGCGGTCGCGCAGCCAATCGGCCAGCGTCGCCATCGGCCCCGTTCCCGCATCGACCACCACGATAGCCGTTCCCCAGATAAAGGCGTGCTTCTCTGCATCCGTCAGCGCCATAAGCGCCGCATCCGTCGAATCATCGCGGGTGATGCGGCTGGTATAGCGCGTGCTCGGCACACCCAAGGCGTGAAGCCGGGCCGCAGCGATGCTATCCGTCGCACTGCGCGCATCGACGAACAGATGCCCCTCCGCCGCGAGGCCCTGCGCCACCGTCCGCAACGCAACGATATCACGCATGATATCACCGCCATGCTGATCGACCGCACCGACCACTCCCTGCGACCGCGCCAGATGCCAACGCAATCGCCGCTGCAACTCGGCCTCCGATAATCCCCGCCGCAGCACGTTCGGATCACGCCCGAAATCCGGCCCATACCCCATCGGCAACAACGCCATCGCCTCGCGCCCTGCCCGCCGAATATCCTTCAATCGGCTGGGCGAATCGTCCAGATCAGCGGCCACCGCAAAGGTCAGCGCCGCCCGCCAGTCCAATGCCCGCTGCACAGCATGGGAATTGACCCCATCATCGAGCACGATCACGGCGATCAGCGGTTGACCGGGAGTCGCAGAAAATGGTTCCGCATTCACGATCCACTGCGCATTGCTATCCGCAGGCCGAACGGTGGCAATTGCCGGTGCCGGTGCCTCGAAAACCGCGTCATCAGCCACGGGCACCGCAGCATCGCTCAACCGCGCGCTCCCCGCTTGATTGAGCAGCGCCATGATGACGACGCTCAGGATCGCGGCAATCGTACCGCAGGCGGCGAGACCCCCGACACCGAGGCTATCGAACCAGTTTTCGCCCGCATTGGGGGCGTTGTCGTCGCCGTCATCCGCCATCACGCCCTCCCCGACCTTGACGCCACCCGCGCGCGCCTTCAAGAAAGGCCCAGTTCTGCGGGAGGCGTGCCATGCTGTTACTCATCGATAACTACGACAGCTTCACTTACAATCTGGTTCATGCCTTCGGAATGCTGAACGCGGAGGTCGAGGTCGTGCGCAACGATGCCCTGACGGTCGATCAAGCAATGGCCAAGAACCCCAAGGCCATCGTCCTCTCCCCCGGCCCGTGCGACCCCTCCAGCGCCGGTATCTGCGTCGATCTGATCAAGCGCGCGGCGGCGGATATCCCAATCTTCGGCGTCTGCCTCGGCCATCAGGCCATCGGCGAGGCATTCGGCGGCAAAGTCATCCGTGCGGGCGATATCATGCACGGCAAACTCAGCCCGATGAACCACACGAATACCAGCGTCTTCAAAGGCTTGCCGGAAGGATTCGAGGCGACCCGCTACCACAGCCTAACGGTCGAGCGCGACAGCCTGCCCGACTGCCTGACCATCACTGCCGAAACCGAAGACGGCACGATCATGGGCCTCGCCCATAAGCAACACCCGATTCACGGCGTACAGTTCCACCCCGAAAGCATCGCCTCGGAACACGGCATGGCGCTGATGGAAAACTTCCTCAAAATCGCGGAGGTCCGCCCATGATGGAGCGTCTCAAACCGTTCATCGAACTCGCGATAACGCGCCCCCTTTCGGGCGGCGAGGCGCGGGAAGCCTTCGATATCATCATGTCGGGCGAGGCCAGCGTACCGCAGATCGCCGGGTTCCTGATGATCCTGCGGATGCGCAGCGAATCGGTCGAGGAAATCGCCGCCGCCGCCTCGGTCATGCGCGACAAATGCCTGCGCGTTACCGCCCCCGAAGGGTCCATCGACCTCGTCGGCACGGGTGGAGACGGCAAGAAGACCCTAAACATCTCGACCGCCGCCGCCCTGATCGTCGCGGGCGCGGGCGTTCCGGTCGCCAAGCACGGCAACAAGGCGCTATCCTCACAGGCCGGAGCATCGGACGTTCTCGCCGCCCTTGGCGTCGATCTTTCCGCCGGGGTCGAGAAGATCGAACGATGCTTGAACGAGGTCGGCATGGGCTACATGGCCGCGCCCAACCACCACGCCGCAATGCGTCACGTCATGCCGGTCCGCACCGAAATGGGCGTGCGGACCATCTTCAACATCCTCGGCCCGCTGACCAATCCGGCGGGCGTGAAGCGCCAATTGACCGGCACGTTCAACCCCGCCCTCAACCGCCCGATGGCCGAAACCCTGCGCGCGCTGGGGTC
>CALJIU010000310.1 GCA_937974055.1 uncultured Neomegalonema sp.
TTGGGCTTGAAGGCGAGGCCGAGAACCGCGACCGTCTTGCCCTGCACACTGCCGCCCATCGCATCGATGATCTTGCCCGCCATCGCTTTCTTGCGGTCCGCATTGACCTGCACGACCGATTGCACGATTTCCAGCGGCGTCCCCGCCTCATAGGCCGTCTTCGATAGGGCTAGCGTATCCTTGGGGAAGCATGACCCGCCATAGCCCGGTCCTGCATTCAAGAACTTGCCACCAATCCGCTTATCCAGCCCGATGCCCTTGGCCACCTGCTGAACATCCGCATCGACCGCTTCGCATAGATCGGCGATTTCGTTGATGAAGGTGATCTTTGTGGCGAGAAACGCATTCGCCGCGTATTTGATCAGTTCCGACGTCCGCCGCCGCGTGAAGACGATGGGCGTCTCGTTCAGATAAAGCGGGCGATACAATTCCTGCATCGGCACCCGCGCGCGCTCGTCTTCCATGCCGATCACGACCCGGTCGGGCCGCTTGAAATCCTCGATTGCCGCCCCTTCGCGCAGGAATTCGGGGTTCGAGACGACCGCGATATCCGCATCCGGGTTCGCCCGCCGGATCACGGCTTCAACCTCGTCGCCCGTGCCGACAGGCACCGTCGATTTCGTCACGACGATGGTGAACCCCTTGATCATCCCGGCGATTTCTTCGGCGGCGGCGTAGACATAGCTCAGATCCGCATGGCCGTCCCCGCGCCGCGAGGGCGTGCCGACCGCGATGAACACGACATCGGATTCCCCGATTGCCGTCGCCGCATCGGTATCGAAGAACAGCCGACCCGCCTGCACATTCGTTTGCACCAGCGCCGCCAGACCCGGCTCGAAGATCGGAATCCCCCCCGCCCGCAGCGTTTCGATCTTCGCCGCATCCTTGTCGATGCAGGTGACGACATGCCCGAAATCCGAAAAACAGGCTCCGGAAACGAGGCCCACATAGCCTGTGCCGATCATCGTGATGCGCATCTGTCTCTCCGTTTCGAGGCGTTATACCCCGCTTCTACAGCTTGCAAGTTAGCATTGCGTTGCTCATTTGCCCGTCTGTCGATCCCCTTCATTGCGCCACCGACCGCCGCGACGCCACGATTTCCCGCACGGGTTCCAACAACCCCGCCGCCATGATCAGCACCACACCCGCCGCCTCGCGCGTGCCAAACACCTCATCCGTCAGGATCGACGCCGACAGCGCCGCGACGGCCACTTCCCCCATAAACAACAGCCCGACGACACCGGGGTTCAGTTGCGTCGGCCCATAGATCGTCGCAAAACCCACCGGCAGCGCGATCAACACCGTCACCGGCAACAGCCACCAGACGACGCCGCGCATCATCGCAAAATCGGGCATCGGCGCTTGCGAGGTCAGCGCCAACCCAAGCGTCAGGATTGCCGCGACCAGAAAGAAATTTGCCCCATGCAGCCACGGGCTTACCTTCCGATCCATCAACATCAATAACGACGCCACTGCCCAGCAAACCCCAGAGGCCAGCGCCATCCAGTCCCCCCGATTTTCTGGCACCGGCAGCCCGTTCTCGAACCCGAAGATGATCCCGATACCCGCGAAACCCAACACCACGGCCAACCACCGGGCGGGCGTAATCGCATCTCCCAGAAAAACCCGCCCAAGCACGAATCCCCACATCGGCATCAGATAGAATAACAGCACCGCGCGCACGACATCGGTGTATAGAAAGGCTAGGGCATACAGCGCCAGCGCAACGCCGCATAAGATGCCGCCCAGCAATCCCCGCGCATTCGCCAGCCGCAATTCATCGCGCTGCCGCCAATACAGTGGCAGGATGAACACCACCGGCGCGCATAGATAGACGGTAGCGGGCCACGGTCCGGCGAAACCGGCATTTTCCAGCGCCCGGATCGGCACCCAGAACACCCCGAACATCACCCCGGCATAAAGGCTGGCCAGAATGGCCCCCTGCTTCACGGTCATCCGGCCAACCCGACCATCGCGCGGATATCATCGGGGGCCGCCCCCTCCATCCGCAGGGTCGCGATACTGCGTGCATCATCCCTTTTCGCCAGCCGCTTGCCGTCCTCGTCCCGGATCAGATCGTGATGGCGATAGATCGGCGTGGGCCGCCCGGTCAGGGCTTGTAACACCCGATGGATCGGCGTCGCCTCGAACAAATCCTGCCCCCGCGTCACATGGCTGACCTGTTGAAACGCATCGTCTAGCACCACCGACAGGTGATAGCTTGCGGGCACATCCTTACGCGCCAGCACGATATCCCCAACCCCGTCGATCAGCGCCGCCATGTCGAGGGCGATCTTGCCCTTCTCCCGCCCCGGCCCACGCCCGATTTCCTTGAAATGCAGCTTTTTCACCACCCCCGCACCGCCCAGCGACACCAGCGCCTTGCGCATGTCCAGCCGCAGCGCGTAATCGCCGCCCGCATCGGCAAAGCTACGCCCCCGGCACGTCCCCGGATAGACCCCCGGCCCCGCGCTCCCCTCCTGCGGTGCGCTCATCGCGGCGGCGATTTGCTTGCGGGTACAGGTGCAGGGATATAGCAATCCGCGCTCGATAAACTGCTCGATCACCGCGCGATACGCCTCGAACCGCGCCGATTGCCGCAGCACCGGCTCCTCCCATGACAGCCCCAGCCATGCCAGATCGTCATAGATCGCGGCCTCGTAATCCGCCCGACTGCGCACCGTATCGATATCCTCGATCCGCAGCAGGAACCGCCCCCCCGCCTTGCGCGCGGCATCATGGGCCAGCAATGCCGAATAGGCATGGCCAAGGTGAAGCGATCCGGTGGGGCTGGGCGCGAAACGCTCGACATGGCTGCTCATGGAGAGAATATACCCATGACGAGGGGACAGCGCCAATGCGAATCATCGAAACCGAAGCCGACCTCGCCGAAGGCGTCGCCCACCTCCTCGCCGTCGAACCCCGGTTCGGGGCCGCCATCGACGCCATCGGTCAGCCACCCCTGCGCCGCCGTGCACCGGGTTTCGCCGCCCTCCTGAAAATCATCGTTGGCCAACAAGTCTCCGTCGCAGCCGCCGATGGCATCTGGCAGCGCGTCGAGCAAGCGGGCGCAACCACCCCCGACCGCGTTCTCGCCATGACCGAAGACGACTTGCGCGCCTGCGGCCTGTCCCGTCCAAAAACCCGCTACGCCATCGCAATCGCACAGGCCATGCGCAGCGGAACCCTCGACCTCGATTTCTGCGCCCGTGCCCCCGCCGAGGATGCCATGACCATGCTCACCGCCATCACCGGCATCGGCACATGGACGGCGGAAATCTACCTGATGTTCTGCGTGGGCCGCGCCGACATCTTCGCCGATAAAGACCTCGCCTTGCAGGAAAGCGCCCGCCTTCTCCTCGATCTGTCCGAACGCCCCACCCACAAGCAAATGGCCGAAATCGCCGCAGCATGGTCGCCGTGGCGCGGGGTGGCGGCGCGCGTCTTGTGGAGCTATTACCACGTTGCAAAGGGCCGCGCGGGCCTCAGCCAATAGGAGAAAGACATGCTCGAA
>CALJIU010000311.1 GCA_937974055.1 uncultured Neomegalonema sp.
ATACTCGCAGCCGACCCAGCCGTCATACCCCGTCTCGTCCAGCACCCGCATCGTATAGGGAAAGTTCACCTCCCCCGCATCCGGCTCGTTTCGCGCGGGCACGCTGGCCACCTGCACATGCCCGGTCACGGGGGCCAGCGCACGAATACGCTCCGACAGGTCGCCCTGCATAATCTGGCAGTGGTAGAGATCGAGTTGCAGCGACAGGTTCGGCGCGCCGACCTCCGCAATAACGCCCCGCGCGTCCTCTTGGCTATCGAGGTGATAGCCGGGCATGTCGCGATGATTGATCGGCTCGATCACGAATCCCTGTTCCGGCGCGCGGGCGCAGGCATCGCTGAGGTTCTCTAACAAAACTGCCCGCGCCGCCGGTCCCTTGGCAATGCCGGACATGATGTGGATATTCACCGGGCCGATACGCGCCGCGTAGTCGAGCGCCTGATCGATATCGCGCGAAAATCGATCCTTCGCCCCCGGCACGGCGGCAAACCCCCGCTCCCCGGCGGCAAAATCCCCTGCGTTGGTGTTGTACAGCGCTTGCGTCAGCCCGTTATCCTTCAGCGCGGCGGCGATCTCCCCCGCATCCTCCTCGTAGGGAAACAGATATTCGACCCCCGTAAACCCGGCCTTCGCGGCGGCCTCGAACCGCTGCATGAAGGGCAGTTCGTTGAACATCATCGACAGGTTGGCGGCGAAGCGGGGCATGGGATGGTCTCCGTTGAAGGGTCACGCCGCGCGGCGGGTTGGCTTCACGCGGATTGTCGTGATTTGGTGCTTTACCCGCCTCACGATGTCAAATCGGTGGTCGTGGAACACAAAACTCTGCCCCTCGAAGGGTATCGCCTGCGCCTCATGGATCACCAAGCCCGCAACGGTGGTCGCCTCATCATCGGGCAGATTCCAGTCGAAATAGCGGTTCAGGTCGCGGATCGTCACCGTGCCATCCACCAGATACGACCCATCCGCCTCGCGCGTCACACCATCTGCATCGATGTCATGCTCATCCGAGATATCGCCGACGATCTCTTCGAGGATATCCTCCAGCGTGATGAGTCCCTGCAACGCGCCGTATTCATCCACCACCAGCGCAAAGTGCCGCTTGCGAGACAGAAACGCCTTCAACTGATCCGATAGGGTGGTGGTATCGGGCACAAACCACGGTTTCACCGCTAGGCTGGCCACGTCGAAATTCTCTAGGTCGATGGTGCCGTCTGCGCGGATGCGGGCATCGAAGGCGCGCAGCACGTCTTTCGCATGGATCACCCCGACGATATTCTCCGGGTCGTCGCGCCACAGCGGGATCCGAGTATACGGGCTTTCCACCACCGCCTCGACCAATGCCGCCGGGTTTTCCTCCGCATTTAGCGTGACGATGTTCCGGCGGTGCATCATCACCTCGGATACCTCGCGGTGAACAAGATCGAGCGCGCCGACCAGCCGGTCGCGGTCGCTCTTGACCACGCCGCCCTCCGAATGGTGCAGGTCAATCGCCCCTCGGATTTCGTCATGCGCATCACGCGACAGAACGCGCGTTCCCTTCTCCAGCCTCACGCCGAACAGGCCCAGCGTAAACCGCACGATTGCTTGCACGGCGAGGACGACCGGATAGGTCACTTTCACTAGAATCGCGAGGGGCTTTGCCGCGAATAGCGAGGTGCTCTCGGCATTGGTGAAGGCATAGGTTTTCGGCAAAACCTCCGCAAAAATCATCACCAAAACCGTCATCACCAACGTCGCGATGGCCACGCCCGATTCGCCGAACAGCGTGATGGCGAGGCTGGTGGCCAGCGAGGCGGCGAGAATATTCACGAGGTTGTTGCCGATCAAAATCGCCCCGATCAACGTCTCGCCATCATCGGTCAGGTCGATAGCCCGCTGTGCGCTGGCGCTGCCCTGATCCGCTAACCGGCGCAGCTTTGCCCGACTGACGGCGGTAAGGGCCGTTTCCGAGCCGGAAAAACAGGCAGACATCAGCAGCAGCAGCAGGATCATCCCGGCGATCCACCACGGCGAAATGCCGTCGGAGCCGTCGGGCAGGGCGGTTGCGGCCTCGGCGGCCATCGTAATCGCGGCGGTGTGAACCATTGCGGTGGTGTCCTCGTGCTTTGCCCATGTCATAAGCGTTTGCAGAATGATTTGCCACTGCAAGGAAGGGGAGGCGAAAATGAGCGACGTGCTGACGCGGCACCGCGATTTGGGCGCGATTGATGGGCCGATCCTGCTGTTTGGTGGGCCGTATTCCAACCAGCAGGCAACGATTGCCCTGTTAAACAGTGCACAGGCCCTCGGCATCGACGGCTCGCGGATGATCTGCACCGGCGATGTTTGCGCCTATTGCGCCGATCCGTTGCAGACCGCTCGGCTGATAAAGGCATCGGGCTGCACCGTCGTCGCCGGAAACTGCGAGCTATCCCTTGGCGCGCGGACCGAGGATTGCGGCTGCGGGTTCGAGGAGGGTGTCGCCTGCGACCGCTTTGCTATGGAATGGTTCCGCCATGCCGACGGTGCCTTGGATGACGAGGCCCGCAACTGGATGCTCGCCTGCCCCGGTATCGCGACATTCACCGCCTATGACCGCCGCTATGCCGTCATTCACGGCGCGGCGTCACTGGTGAACCGTTTCCTCTGGCCGGTCGTGGCCGATGCCGATCTTGCCGATGAAATCGCTCTGATCGAAGCGGCCCTTGGCCCCGTCGATGGCGTCATCGCCGGTCACACGGGCATGACCTTTCAGCGGCATGTCGCCATGCAGGGCCGCCCGGTCCACTGGATCAACGCTGGTGCCATCGGACTGCCCGCGCATGACGGCGATCCCCGCACCTCCTACGCCGTGCTGGACGATACCGGCATCCATTTCCAGCGCCTCACCTACGACCACGCCACCGCCGCAACCGCAATGCGCGCAGCGGGCCTCAGCGCCGGTTACGACCGCTCTCTCGAAACCGGATGGTGGCCCAGCGAAGACAGCTTCCCCCCCGACATGCGCATCGGGCGGGTGGCGTAGCGAGCGTCGTGGCTATCAGACGAACACAAAATCATCCGCCGTCAACGTGATGCCGTCATTATCGATGGCATACAGCCTGATCCGGTCCCCATCGCCATAATCGACATTCGCGCCACGGGCCGTTATCGCGATATCGAGCTCATCGAAGGTCAACCCGTGCAACTCGATCACGTCGCGCCCCTGTTCATAGGCAAGTACGTTATCGACCCCATCACCCACAGCAAAGATGAAGCGGTCGGCACCATGCGCCCCTTCCAGACGGTCATTCCCCGCCCCGCCGCGCAAGGTATCGTCCCCCCGCAGGCCGCGCAGGACATTGGCCTGCGCATCGCCGGTCAGCATATCATCATGCTGCGACCCGCGCAGCCTCTCAAACCCGCTGAAGACGTCGCCGGTCGCATCGCCACCCAATGCCAGACCCGCTGCCAGATCGACCGCGACGCCGCTGGACGAATCCGCGTAATCGAGGAAATCCAACCCATCCCCACCATCCAGCGTATCGGCCCCCGCACCACCCCGCAGGTGATCGTTTCCGCCGCCACCCCGGATATCGTCGTCGCCGCCCAGACCGTACAGATAGTTCAGCCCTGCATCGCCGGTCAGCACATCGTTGCGTTGCGACCCGTTGAGCATCTCGAATCCGGCAAAGATATCCCCGGCTGCATCACCGCCGCTTCCGATACCCGTCGCCAGATCGACCGTCACGCCTTCGGATGAATCGCTGTATTGCAGCCAGTCATTCCCCGCGCCACCGTCGAGGCTATCGGCACCCCCGCCACCCCGGATACGGTCGTTACCGGCCCCTCCGTCGATACTGTCCGCGCCGTCGAAACCAAACAGCAGGTTGAGCGCATCGTCACCCGTCAGCACATCATCGTATTGCGAGCCATAGACCCGCTCGAACCCGCTGATGGCGTCGCCCTGCGCGTCGCCCCCGCTGGCCGATTGCAGTCCGGTCACGGCATCCGCCGCCAGATCGACCGTCACGCCGCTGGTCGAGTCGAGATACTGCAACGTATCCGCCCCTGCTCCACCATCCAGCGTATCGGCCCCCGCGCCCCCCCGGATGCGGTCGTTTCCTGCGCCACCCGATATGATGTTAGACCCGTCATATTGCGCGGCATCGGCATAGCTGCCGTAAATATCGATTTCGGTCAGATGCAAGTGATAGCTGCTATCGGCAACGCGCACCGTCTGCGCCACCACCGCATCGTCCAGCGTCAGCGTCACCATCGCACCGGGGGCCACAATCGGATCGAAGACATGGATGACGGCACCGTCTTCATCCAGCAACGTGACTACGGCACCCGCGAGGCGCTGCTCATATCCGGGCCGGTTATGCAGCACGATTTCCTCGATGCCATACCCATCGCCCAGATCCAGCTCCAGCCAGCGGGGGGTGGCGTTGGTATGGTTGAAACTGTCCGGGTCGCCGTCGATCACATTCTGCGCGCCGTAGCGAGACTGATTATCGCCCCACGTGGACCCTTGGCTTGCCGTGATCGCCACCGTCTCGGTCAGATCGAGGGTTTGCCCCGCGATCAGCCGCTCGAACCGTTCCGATCCATAGCTGCCAAACAGGATATCGTTGCCATCCCCCCCGATCAGACTATCGCTCCCGGCTTGTCCTTCCAGCGTATCGTTCCCCCAGCCGCCATCCAGCGTGTCGTTGCCGTCGCCGCCCAGCAGCCGGTCATTATCCGATGTCCGGTCGAGCAGGGGCGCGGTGTCATGCACAACCGCCCCGCCATGCACCGTCAGCGCGAACGGCTCGATCCCGTCCGGCACGCGCCCGTACACATCGATCTCCGCGATTTGCAGGTGATCCTCGTCGTCATTGTCGATGCGCATCGATGCCACCATAAGGCCAGCGGGCACGTCAAAGGTGAACGCCTCCCCATCTTCGGCCCCCGAAATCGGCGCAAAGCTGTGCAGCACACCGCCATCCGCCCCCAACAGCGAGACAATCGCGCCGTCGAGACGGTCGCCATAGCTGGCGCGATTGACGATCTCGATGGTGGTCAGGTCGAGCACCTGCCCAAAATCGAGCGCAAGCCATTGATCGACATAGGCTCCCTGTCCCGTATGGCTGTACGATCCCGTATTGCCATCCAGCACTTTATCCGCCGCCCAATAGGGGCTGTCACCCCATGTCGTGCTCTGGGTCGCCGTCATGCCGTCGCGTAGCAGATCGGTCAGGTTGACGATCTCCGGCCCGCCGACCGCATCCGCGATTGCGCCCACAGTATCATCCGAAACACGCCAATCATGCACCAGACCCGCCGTCTCCGTAATCACATGGCGGAACGCCGCCGCCTCGATTTGCGATGCGGTACGGATCGTGTCGAAGATGCGAATATCCCCTACGGTGCCTTGAAAAGTCTGGTTCGCGTCGAACCCGCCCCCAACGCTGTCTTGTTCCTGCCCAAAGATCAGCGTGCCACCGGCGGCGATGGTCGCCCCGGCTTGGTGCGTGCCACTGAAAACGCTGGCTCCGTCGACGAACATCGACAGCGCGCCGGTTGCCTGCTCCCAGCTTATCGAAACGCGATGTGGCTGCCCATCGACGAGGGTGTTCAGCGCAATCCCCGTATCGATCTTGCTGCCCGCGATGGTGATGCCGATCGTGCCGCCACTGCCCGCATCCACAAGGATCGTGTTGCTTGATGCCGACGTCGCGTAGGAAACGAGCGGCGTGACGCTCGATGACATACGCACCAGATCGACCATCATCTCCAGCGTGAAGGCTTCCCCGCTAAAGGCATCGATGCCCTCGACCGACAGGTACTGATCCCGCTCCAAGGGGTCACGATTCAGCGAAATGCCGGTGAAGTGCCGGGCATCGGGTCTGAAATCGGGCCGGTCCTCCGCGCCGCCGGTGATGGTGTCGTTCCCCGCCCCGCCGCGCAGCACGTTCGTGACTTCGTTCCCGATGATCACATCGTCCATCGCGCTGCCGGTGCCGTTCTCGATCACCGCACCATAGGCGATGGAGACGTTGTAAATCTGCCCATTGACCGAGCTGAACGCCCCGTCGCGCAGATCAAGCTCTGTCCCCGTATTCGAGCCTGAAAAATCGAGCGTATCCTCGCCCCCACCATCCCAGATGGAAAAGGCGATATCATCGCGCGTGGTCAGGTCGTAGGAGGCCAGCCCCGCCGTCGAGTTGTATCCGTAAACAGTATCATCGTTGCGCGTTTCCCAGTTGATCCCGTATTCGATCTGGGTCGCAAGAATGTCGTGCAGGGCAAGCGTAGCCATATGCCCGAAGGACGCCCCCGTATTCCCCTCGCCCCAATAGGACATGTTGGAATATTGGCGCGTATCGTTCCAATGGTCGGCATTGTCGGTATAGTTTGATCCGCCGCCATTATACTGGCCCGGATGCGCAAGACCCATCGAATGGCCGAGTTCGTGAAGCTGCAAGCGTAGGGAATAGGTGCCGGGCAGCATCTCCGGTTCCCAACTAACATGCCCGATATTGCTCGTAACGCCGTTCAGGCTTGGATAGCTGGCCCAACCCCCACCATTCGTACTGCCTTCGATATAGCGAAACGTGATGTTCGCATCGGTCACATCAGCCGACTCGACGAAGGTAACGCCCGACACATCGGCATAAAGGTCCATCGCATACCGCGCGCCCTCGCGTTCGGCGGCGGTGTAGACCTCGAAACCATCCCCGATATTGGCTGCGTCCGAGAAGGAATAGGTGATCTCAAGATCGTCCTGATTCCTCGCCCAAGTACCGCTGGGCCGCACGATGTAGGAGGCGCTTTCGTAGGCGGACCAGACAGGCTTGTCATTGATGCTCGTACCCGGCGCGCCGTGGTCGGGGTCCGAGGGGTCGACCTCGTCAGCCGAGGCATAGGTGCATAGGCAGGGGCAGCCATGACCGTGCCCGGTATCATCTTCAGGGATCATACCCTCGACGCCATTGTTTCCGTCATCCATCTAACCGCCCCCGGTTTTGCTGTTGTCAGGTGCGGAAGTAGGGGGTTCGGAATTAAGGAAATATAATGGACGCGGTATTTTCGCTTGGCGAAGCGCAAGCTTTGCGGAAAATTTTATCCGCTATCTTCTGCCCAGCGCGGATCACGTTGCCGCGTGATGGTCCTTCCTGCGTTTCGTCCGCTCGCGTCAGCGTGTAAGTCGCGTTGCATGACCCAGATTCGCACGATCACACTCACTACAATCGCGATGCTCGCCTTCGCCGCTAATTCCCTGTTGACGCGGCAGGCGCTCGGCGAAGGCGCAATCGATGCGGCCAGCTTCGGTGCTTTGCGCGTCGTTTCCGGTGCCGTAATGCTCGCCATCATCCTCGCCCTGCGTGGGAATCGGCAACCGGGGCAGGGCGGCTGGCGCGCAGCCTTGGGCCTTATCGCCTATATCGTCGGATTCTCCTTTGCCTATCTCTCCCTCGCGGCGGGAACGGGCGCATTGATCCTGTTCGGCGTGGTGCAACTGACCATGTTCGGCGCGGCCCTGCGGTCTGGCGAGCGTTTCGGCATGGGCAGTTGGGCGGGCCTTGCCCTTGCCTTGGGCGGTCTGGTCTATCTCATGGCCCCCGGCATCGACGCGCCGGACCCCTTCGGTGCCGTCCTCATGGTCATCGCGGGCATCGGATGGGGCATCTACTCGCTGCTGGGCCGTGCCGCGACCGATGCCTTGGCGGCGACGGCCCGCAACTTCCTGCTCGCAACCCCCGTTCTCCTGCTGCTCGCGGTGGTCTTCGTCGGTCAGGCCCATCTGACGGCATGGGGGGCGATCCTCGCCATCCTCTCCGGCGCGCTGGCATCCGGCTGCGGTTATGTCGTCTGGTACGCGGCCTTGCGCGGCCTGAGCGCTGGCAAAGCGGGGATCGTGCAGCTAACCGTGCCAGTCATCGCGGCCCTCGGCGGGGCCATCTTCCTGTCCGAGCCACTGACCCAGCGCTTGCTCATCGCGTCGATCATCACCCTTGGCGGTGTCGCGCTCGTCCTCGTACAGCGCAATCGCGTCTGACGTCCGCGCAATAATCTTGCGTTTTTGCGATGAAAACCTTTCATCTCTCAATTGGCCCTTGACCCCCTTGGGCGCACTCGGTACGCAATCCTTAAGACAGCAAGGATTGGTGGATATGACGATTCTCGTAGTAGGCTAGCGCATCGTGAACCGGACGGCAGTGCCGTACCGAGCGATGCGCGTATCAGGGTCCGGTCGGACCCTTTTTTTATGCCCGAAACCGCCCTTTCTCGACAGGCTTCACAAAGGAATAGACCGATGCCAACGACACCCAAATCCAGCACCATGACCGGCGCGGAAATCGTCATCAAATCGCTGGTCGATCAGGGCGTCGAAGTGATCTTCGGCTATCCGGGCGGTGCCGTCCTTCCCATCTATGACGAGCTGTTCAAACAGAACAAGATCAAGCACATCCTCGTCCGTCACGAGCAGGGCGCGACCCATGCCGCCGAGGGGTATGCCCGCTCGACCGGCAAGCCCGGCGTCGTCCTCGTCACCTCCGGCCCCGGCGCGACCAACGCCGTTACGGGCTTGCAGGATGCCCTGATGGACTCGATCCCGATGATCTGCATCACGGGTCAGGTTCCGACCTTTATGATCGGCAACGATGCTTTTCAGGAGGCCGATACCGTCGGCATCACTCGCCCCTGTACCAAGCATAACTGGCTGGTCAAGGACACCGACGATCTGGCCATCACCATGCACGAGGCGTTCTACGTCGCCACCAATGGCCGCCCCGGCCCCGTGCTGATCGACATCCCGAAGGACGTGCAATTCGCCTCCGGCAGCTACGAGCCGCCCCGTAGCTTCAAACCAAAAGCCTACCAGCCAAAGGTCAAAGGCGATCAAGGCGATATCCAGGCCGCCATCGAGTTGATGGAAACGGCGAAGCGCCCACTGTTCTACACTGGCGGCGGCGTCATCAACTCCGGCCCGCACGCCAGCACCTTGCTGCGTGATTTGGTCGAGGCGACGGGCTTTCCCATCACATCCACGCTCATGGGCCTCGGCTCATACCCGGCATCGGGTGATAAGTGGCTGGGGATGCTGGGGATGCACGGCACCTACGAGGCGAACTGGGCCATGCATGATTGCGATGTGATGATCTGCATCGGCGCACGCTTTGACGACCGCATCACCGGGCGTCTTGATGCTTTCGCCCCGAACTCCAAGAAGATCCACGTCGATATCGATCCCTCCTCGATCAACAAGAACGTCCGGGCCGATGTGCCCATCGTCGGCGATGTCGGCCATGTCCTCGAAGACATGATCCGCATCTTCCGCGCGCGTGGATCGAAGACCAACAAGGCAGCCGTCGCCAAATGGTGGGACAAGATCGGCGAGTGGAAGGGCGTGAATTGCCTCAGCTACGAAAACTCCGAGACGATCATCAAACCGCAATACGCCGTCGAGCGCCTCGCCGCCGCGATGGTCCCGCATGGCGATTACTACGTCACGACCGAGGTTGGTCAGCACCAGATGTGGGCCGCGCAATACATCCCCTTCGACGCTCCAAACCGCTGGATGACTTCCGGGGGCTTGGGCACGATGGGCTATGGCGTCCCGGCGGCGGTCGGCGTGCAGGTTGCCCATCCGAACAGCCTCGTTGTCGATGTTGCGGGCGAGGCCAGCTTTATGATGACGATGCAGGAAATGAGCACGGCCATCCAATACAACCTGCCGATCAAGATCTTCATCCTCAACAACGAACGCCTCGGCATGGTCCGCCAGTGGCAGCAATTGCTGCACGGCGAGCGCTATTCTTCCAGCTATTCCGAGGCATTGCCCGATTTCGTCAAAATGGCGGAGGCGTTCGGCGGTGTCGGCCTGCGCTGCGACAAACCCGGCGATCTGGATGCCGCACTTGACGAGATGATCAAGGTCGACCGACCCGTCATCTTCGATTGTCTGGTCGAGAAGCACGAAAACTGCTTCCCCATGATCCCATCGGGCAAGGCGCATAACGAGATGCTGCTCTCCTCCTCCGTCAACGCCGACAATATCGGCGATGCCATTCAAAGCGACGGCGCGGTGCTGGTGTGAGGGCGCTCCTATCGGTCATGGCCGTTTCCGTCGCTCTGACGGGTGCGGCATCGGCGCAGGATGATCCGTCCACACTGCTGCTCGTCCGTTCCGGCGATGGCGGCCCAGCCACCGATCTCGTCGCCTTCGAGGCCCTCGTGGGTGGCGAGACGATTGCGACGGCGACCGATTTCGGCTTCATTCAGGAATCCGAAGACGGCTACGCGATCTTGGGCGTCCGCACCCGCATCGGCGCAGATGGGCTGGAGGCGAAATCCTGCACGGGCGGGCTGGCCCCCGCCGAACTGCCCGGCGTCTTCGAGGGCGCCTATGCCTGCACCGATGAAATCCCGGTGCCGCTGTCCTATCAGCCGAAGAACGGCGACAAGCTGCTGCCCAACCTCCTCGACCCCAACGGCGTGTGGGAGGAGGAGACGTTCTTCGTCTCTGCCCTCATGTCGATACGGATCACGGCGGCAAAGCCCGTCGCCCTCCCGGCGGATGCCCTGCGCCCCCTTTCGCAGCGCGTTCCCGACACGCTTGATGGCCTCGTGGGCCGTGTCGCGCCGCCCCATATCCAGGCATCCGGGGCTTGCGGCGAAGATGTCGCCGTCTTCTTCCCGCTTGCCGGGCTTCCCGCCTGCGCCAATGCCGATCTTTTCGAATAGGATACGACGATGGAACTCAAACGCGGAAGCTCCAGCCACAGTGCCTACCATCTCCGCCCCGCTCTCAAGGAGGGCGAAGAACGCCGCACGCTCGCGGTGCTGGTGGATAACGAATCCGGCGTCCTCGCCCGCGTCATCGGCCTGTTTTCCGGGCGCGGCTATAACATCGAGAGCCTGACGGTAGCCGAAACCGACCATACCGGCCACCGCTCGCGCATCACCGTCGTCACGACCGGCACCTCGATGGTTCTCGACCAGATCAAGGCGCAGCTCGAACGCATGATCCCCATTCACCGCGTGCGCGATCTCACGGTCGAGGGGCCGAGCGTCGAGCGCGAACTTGCCTTGGTCAAGGTCGCGGGCACCGGCGATCTGCGGGTCGAGGCGCTGCGCATCCGCGATGCCTTCCGCGCGCAAGTGGTCGATGCCTCGCTCGACAGCTTTGTGTTCGAGGTGACCGGCTCGCCGGAGAAGATCGACTCCTTCGTCGATCTCATGCGCCCCTTGGGCCTTGTCGATGTCAGCCGCACGGGCGTTGCCGCCATCAGCCGGGGTCCGGGCGAGATGTGATACGAAGCC
>CALJIU010000312.1 GCA_937974055.1 uncultured Neomegalonema sp.
AGCCGATGATGATGTTGCCGGTCTTATCGATGGCTTGCTCGCCGACCGGGCGGCGGCGAAGAAAGCGCGCGATTTCGGCAAGGCGGATGGTATTCGCGATGCTATCATTGCCGCTGGTGTCGAAGTGAAGGATACAGCGCAAGGGGCCGAATGGTCGCTGACGCCCTCTTTCGATGCATCCAAATTGCCGGAGTTGGAAAATGTCTGACTTTTCGGTGCTTATACTAGGGGCGGAAATCGCTGACCGTTTTCACTTTTCCACTCTGCTCTCGGCGAAGGCGTGGAGCGTGGCAGAACCGCGCTCTGCCTATCGGGGTTCCGGGTCTGCGCCCGGAACAGAGCGGTCATTGATCGCCGCCACTGGTATTGCATAATGGCTGATCCTTCCTTCAAAACCTCCGCCCAAGCCGCCCGTGAGCAGGCCGTCCGCGACGATGCCACTATCGAGCGGCTGAAACGTGCCCTCGAATCCTGCATCGCTGCCGAAGGGTTTCGCCCCCGCGATCGGGTCGGTCAGTATTGCAATCAGGTCGGCATCGGCGTGCGAATTACGGCGGGCGCGGGGGCCGAGTTCGACACCCCGAATGCCCCCGACCTCGCCGCCGCCATAGAGCGCACCCCCATGCCGGATACCCTCCGCCGATACCACGAGTGACCCCCATGATCCTGTCGATGAATTCAGAAACTGTCATCGCCGGACTCGTTCCGACGATCCATCTGTTTGCGCGTGCCGATAGATGGACCTTCGGGACATGCCCGAAGGTGACGACATGAATACGAAAGACCGGCTTTATCTTTTCGATACCACCTTGCGCGACGGACAGCAGACGCAGGGCGTCGATTTTTCCGCCGCCGACAAGCACCGCATCGCCGCCGCCCTCGATGATCTGGGCATCGATTATATCGAGGGCGGCTGGCCCGGCGCGAACCCCGTCGATACCGAGTTCTTCGCCCGCCCTCCAAAGCCGAAACACGCCAAGTTCCTCGCCTTTGGCATGACCAAGCGCGCGGGCCGCTCCGCCGAGAATGATGATACCCTTGCGGGAGTGCTGAATGCGGGGACAGATACGGTTTGCCTCGTCGGCAAGACCCATGTTTTCCACGTCGAAACCGCCCTGCGCATTACGAACGACGAAAATCTCGAAAACATCCGCGCCTCCATCAAGCATTGCGTCGCGCAGGGCCGCGAAGCGCTGTTCGATGCCGAGCATTTCTTCGATGGCTATAAGGCCGACCCCGCCTACGCCCTCGATTGCCTCGCCGCCGCCCTCGACGCGGGCGCACGCTGGGCCGTGCTCTGCGATACGAATGGTGGAACCCTTCCGGCGGAAATTCACGAGATCACCGCCGCCGCCTGCGCCCGCTTTGGTGGGGACCGTATCGGCATCCACACCCATGACGACACCGGCAATGCCGTTGCGAACACGCTGGCCGCCGTCGATGCGGGGGCGCGCCAGATACAGGGGACGCTCAATGGTCTTGGCGAGCGATGCGGCAATGCAAATCTCGTCACGTTGATCCCCACGCTGCTGCTGAAATCCCCCTATCGCGACACGCTGGAGACGGGCATCACCGCCGAAGGGCTGGCCCGCTTGCCGCGTGTGTCGGCCCTGCTGGACGATATTCTCAACCGCGCGCCCAACCCCCACGCGCCCTATATTGGGTCGGCGGCTTTTGCGCATAAGGCGGGGTTGCACGCCTCAGCCATCGTTCGCGATCCCACGACCTATGAGCATATTCCGCCCGAATCCGTGGGTAATGAGCGCATTATCCCGATGTCCAATCAGGCGGGTCGCTCCAACCTTCTCAAGCGCCTTTCGGAAGCCGGAATTGCCGTCGCCTCCGATGATCCGCGCCTCGCCTATCTGCTCGATGAGGTGAAAGTGCAGGAGGAGCGCGGTTTTGCGTTTGACAGCGCGGAGGCCAGTTTCGTGCTGCTCGCCCGCGATTTCCTCGACCAGATGCCCAACTATTTCACCGTTGAGCGCTATCGTGTGACCGTCGAACGCCGCTTCAACGCCAATGCCGAGGAGGTAACGGCGTCCGAAGCGGTGGTGAAAGTGCGTGTCGATGATGAACGCTTCATCTCCGCCTCCGAAAGCCTCGACCCGCTGAGTGAGGCCGACCAAGGCCCGGTCAACGCCCTGAGTCGTGCGCTGCAAAAGGATCTTGGCAAGTACCAGTCCTATATCGAGGATTTCGAGCTGGTCGATTTCAAGGTTCGTATAATTGGAACCGGCACCGAAGCCGTCACCCGCGTGCTGATCGTCAGCACGGATGGCACCGGAACCCAATGGTCCACCGTCGGCGTCAGCGCCAATATCGTCGATGCCTCGTTCCAAGCGCTTGAAGACGCACTGCTTTACAAGCTCGTCCGCGATGGTGCGCCCATTTCCAGCCAGATTGCCGCCGAGTGACCGGCCTTTCCCCTTGCGGCGAGATGGTGCGAAAGGGCGACCCTGTTCGCTTTCGCACGGCGCTCTTTGCGCCCCCCGATGCACGGGAAGGGTTGTTCGCGCTCTACGCTTTCAATCTGGAGATTGCCAAGATCGCGCCGATGGTTTCGGAACCCATGATTGGCGAAATCCGCCTGCAATGGTGGCGCGACACGCTGGAGATGATCTTTGTCGAAGATCGTATTCGTCACCATGAGGTTGTCGAACCTCTCGCCGCGATTATCCGTTCGGCCAACCTGCCGCGCGCCCCGCTCGATGCCGTGATCGATGCGCGCGCGCTCGATCTCGATCCGGCGTTTCCGGCGGATGAGACGGCGCTTGGCGATTACCTGCGCGATACCGCCGGTTCGCTGACCCTTCTCGCCATGCGGGCGCTAGGCGGTGGGGCCGATGGGGTTGCGATGGATGCGGGGCAGGGTATCGGCGTTGCGCGATATCTGGCCGCATTGCCGGCTCTTGCGGGGCAGGGCAGTCGACCGCTGCCGGGGGAAATCGACTGGCGGGCCGTGCGAAATGGCGACGTCGATCCGGTTTTTGCGCAGACGGTCTCCGATATGGCGCGTGAAGGCCGCACTGCCATCGCCCGCGCACGACAGGGCCGCGCCGAGCTATCATCGAGCGCATTGCCAGCCTTTATAGAAGTCGCCGCCGCCGACCGGGCGCTGGCCGCTGCGGAACGCCGTCCGGGTACGCTCTTGGCGCTTGCGGAACCCGATGCCTCACCATTTCGTGCCAATCTCTCGACCCTATGGCGCAGCGTCACGCGGCGTTGGTGATTATCCCCGCCGCCGCAGCGCCAGCACCCACGCCTGTACGTGCTGCCCCGGCATATGCGGCCCGTATTCGCGGAACAGCAATTCGGCCCCGCCCGCGTCGATCAATTCATGCACCCGTCCGTCATAGGAGCCATCCGTAACGGCATGATCGTTCAGCGAAAACACGAAGACGCCCTCCGGCCCCAGCCGTTCGAGCACCTCGTCGATGAGGCTGGCGGCGGCATGGCCGGGGCTGAACACCCCCGCCGCAATCGCAGCATCGGAGGGCATGTCATTTGGCAGGGCGTCCAGCCCACCCTGCGTCAGCGTGCGGTAGATGCCCTTCTCCCGCGCAAAGGCTAACATTTCTGCCGAGAAATCGATGCCGTCGAGCGTCTGGTAGCCCGCCGCGCGCAACGCTTCGCCGCTCAACCCGGTGCCGCATCCGATATCCAGGATTGCTGCATTGGTCGCGACCCCAACCTCTTGCAAGGCATCCGCACATCGTTGGGGCGTTGCGTAGCCATTCTCGCGCATGGCGGTTTCGTAATCGGCGGCAAAACGGGCGTAGTGGGCCGCCGTCTGTTCGGCGGTTTCCAACTCGTAGGCGTCGTCGAAAAAGTCGCTCACGCCGCTTCCCGCCGTTCCTCCAGCCATGCGGCCCAAGACGCTTTTGCCCGGTCGGTATAGGCTTTCTGCCGGTCTTTCTTGCCACGCCGCCCCTTGCGCACGGTGTCGTCCAGCGGTGGGAAAAGGCCGAAATTCGCATTCATCGGCTGGAACGTCTCTGCCTCTGCACCGCCGGTGATATGGTTCAGCAATGCCCCGTGCGACGTGTCGAGGGGGGGCGCATCCTGTGTCCGGCCCTGCATATCGGCGGCGGCGAAACGCCCCGCAAGAAGGCCCATAGCCGCCGATTCGATATAGCCTTCGACGCCCGTGATCTGCCCCGCGAACCGCAGGCGCGGATCGGCCTTCAACCGCATCGTGCCATCCAGCAGAATGGGTGAGTTTATGAAGGTATTTCGATGGATACCGCCCAGCCGTGCGAACTCGGCCTTTTCCAGACCGGGGATCGTGCGGAACACTTCCGCCTGCGCGCCGTAGGTCATCTTTGTCTGGAACCCGACGAGATTCATCAGCGTCCCCAGTGCATTCTCACGGCGCAATTGCACCACAGCATGGGCTTTGGTTTGCGGGTCATGGGCGTTTGTCAGGCCCACGGGCTTTAGCGGCCCATAGCGCAGCGTCTCGCGCCCACGCTCTGCCATCACTTCGATGGGAAGGCAGCCTTCGAAATAGGGCGTGTCTTTTTCCCAATCCTTGAACTCGGTTTTTGGCGCGGCCAGCAGGGCGTCGATAAACGCCTCGTATTGCTCGCGATCCATCGGGCAGTTTAGATAGGCCGTCTGCTCCGCTTCCGTTTCGCCCTTGTCGTAGCGCGACTGAAACCATGCTTTCGACAGGTCGATGCTGTCCGCGTGAATGATCGGCGCGATGGCATCGAAAAATGCCAGACTATCCGCACCCGTCAGCGTGCCAATGGCTTCGGCCAATGCGGGCGATGTCAGCGGGCCGGTCGCAACGATGACGTTTTTCCATTCGGCAGGGGGCAGCCCTTCGACTTCGCCCCGCTCCAGCGTCACATTCGGATGTTCGGCCAATGCCGCCGTCACCGCCGCCGAAAATCCGTCCCGGTCCACGGCCAGCGCACCGCCTGCGGGTAGGGCATGGCGATCCGCCATTTGCATGATCAGCGACCCAGCCTCACGCATTTCCTGATGCAGCAGGCCGACCGCGTTCGTCTCGTGGTCATCCGACCGGAACGAGTTGGAACAAACCAGTTCGGCCAGCCCTTCGGTCTGGTGCGCATGGGTCTTTCGGTGGGGCCGCATTTCGTGCAGCACAACCTGCGCGCCCCTTTCGGCGGCCTGCCATGCCGCTTCGGACCCCGCCATGCCGCCGCCGATAATATGGATCGGCTCTCCTAACGGACTGCTCATCAGAAGCTCAACGAGATATCGCGGTGGTTGGACGAGCATTTCGCGACGTAAAGCGCTTGCTCACGGGGTAGTTTGGGCTGTTGGCGCAGGCCGATGGTATCGCCGACCGCCGCCGCGTAGGTTTTTAGCCCTGGCAGCAGATCGTCCTGTGCTTTTTGCCGCCATGCCACTTCGGTTTCAAAGTTTTCGATGGCTTCGTTGATCCTCTTCAAGACCTTCTCCATATCGGGCGTCCGGCGATATTCGCGGCGCGCCTTACTTAGCGGGCTGCGAATGTCGTTCGTATCGGCGGCAACGGACATTGCGCGCTCGGCCTCCTTGATCCGCTCTTGCGCTTCTTCCTTATCCAGCCCTTCGATATCGGCACGCAGGGCGGTCAGGATGTCGCGCTGCTCGGCCAGCGGGTGTGCACCCTCGATCAGCGTCATCGTCTCGGTAATCGGCGCATAGGCTTTGTCCGAACCGCGACGATAATCACGGCGTGCATCGCTTTCGGCTTTGGTCAGGACTTTGAACTTCTCGTGCTCCGGATCCCATTCCGCCGGAATTGCGGCCTCAAGCTCTGCTTTCTCGGCTTCCAACTCGTCGATATGCTTCGTCATGCTCGCCTTGACGCCCTCATCATCGGCACGCCGCAGGTCTGTGGTCAGTTCTTTCAACTCGGCATCGATCTGGCCGATGCGCCGGGTCAGGCCGCGCACTTCCATATGCAGTGGCTTGTAATCCGCCGCCTGTGCCGCGACCTCGACCTCCGCCGCCTTGATCTGCGCAATAGAATCGAACGTCCCGCGCGCAGCGTCGAAGCTTTGCTCCAGATCCTTGCGCAGGCTTTTGGGCAGATAAGAAACATCGAGTCCCTCCGCCGTATCGATTGCCGCGCGCAGCGTGTCGCCTTCCGTTGCGAATTGCTCGGTGACGTAGTTTTCCATGCAATATTGCAGTTTCGGGTTCAGTGGTGGTGGTGCCGTTTCCGCCGTCAGGGACAGGCGGTTGGGCAGGTAGTTCACCAGCGCCGGATTGAATCCAACGATGGTTAGCGCGACCAACTGCAACGCGATAAACGCGACGACGCCCTTGTATATCTGTGTCGTCTTCACCGATGCCGGGGCGACCCCGCGCAGGTAGAACAGTGCAAATCCGAAGGGCGGTGTCAGGAAACTCGTCTGGATATTCAGCCCGATCATCACGCCCAGCCAAACGGCGGTGACGTTGGCGCTGGGGTCGGCCAGCAGGATTGGCGCGACGATAGGTACCACGACCACGGCAATCTCGATGAAGTCGAGGAAGAAGCCGAGCACGAAAATCACCGCCATCACGATGATGAACTGAGTCCAGAATCCGCCCGGCAGCGTGTTCAGAAACTCGCGAACCAGCTCCTCACCACCAAAGGCGCGGAAAGCGGAGGTTAGCATCGCTGCACCCAGCAGGATGATGAAGACCAGTGATGTCGTTTTCGCCGTCTCGATCATCACGCCGCGCAGCGTATCTTCGATACGAAAGACCCGCCAACCGCTCCATACCAGCGATAGCACGAGTAGCCCCACGGCAATGAGTGCGGCCATGATACCGAATTCGTCTTCGGCGCTGTCGATGCTCTTGATATTGGTGTCGTAGTTGCTCGTCACCCAGATGATACCGGCCATCGCGATCAGGGCCAGCAGGGCGGGGGCGAAGGCCAGAACCGATCCTTGCTTGAGCCGATACCCGGCCATGATCATCGCCCCGGCGGCCCCGATGGCCCCCGCTTGGTTCACCGTCGCGATGCCGCCGATGATCGAGCCAAGCACGAGGAAGATCAGCGCCAGCGGTGGCACCAGCGTGATGAACACCTTGCCCCAGAACGCCGCATCGAACTTGCCTTCGTAATGCACGGCGGGCGCGTATTTTGGGCGCAGAAAGGCGAATAGCAGGATGAACGCCATGTAGAGCAGCACGAGCAGGATGCCCGGCACGAACGCGCCGAGGAACATGTCCCCCGCACTGGTCGAGACGACGCCGAACTCGGATGGGATCGTCAGTTCACCCGTCGACGACTTGTACAGTTCCTTGCGCAGTGTTCCTGCCTGATCGACGGCGCTGGCCAACTGGTCGGCGAGGATGATGAGAACGATGGAAGGCGGGATGATCTGGCCCAGCGTACCGGAGGCGCAGATCGTACCCGACGCCAGCGCGGGCGAATAGTTGCGTGACAGCATCGCGGGCAGCGAGATCAATCCCATCGCCACCACCGTCGCACCGACGATGCCGGTCGTCGCCGCCAGCAATGCGCCCACGAAGACGACCGAGATACCCAGACCGCCCGGAATAGGCCCGAATAGCTGTGCCATCGTGACGAGCAGGTCTTCGGCGATCTTCGACCGCTGAAGCATGATGCCCATGAAGATGAACAACGGAATCGCGATCAGCGTATCGCGTTCGACCTCCCAATAGACCCCTCGGAAGTTTGTCACCCCCGCACTCAGCCATTCGACTGGCCCGCCCCCTTCGGCGAAATATGCGCCTGTATCGCCCGCGCCGATATAGCCCGCACCGGCGGCGGCAACGATCGTCAGGATGGCGGAACCGGGCAGGGCAAAGGCGACCGGATACCCCGATGCCAGCGCAATGACCATGAGAAGGACGAGAAGGCCTAGGAAGTAGAGTTCCATCGAATGCCTCGAATTAGAGGAAGATCAAATCGGAGCGGAGATCAGTGGATGATTTCGGTCGAAAGCTCGCGCCCGCCCGGTTCGCCCCGGCGGTCGGCGGATGCCTCGAACAGCATCGCGACGAATTGCATCATCATCGACACTGCGAAGACGGCTAGGAAACCGGCCATGAAGTATTTGAGATAGAGGCCAAAGCCCGATTGCGTGACTTCATAGACGAGGATTGGGCTGTTGATAATGCTCGATTTACCCCACATGCCTAGCAGGATCACTGTCCAGCACAGCGACATGCCCAAGAGGATCGACCCCACCGAATTGACCATCGCCTTCCCGCGCCGCGAGAACCCGGCGTAGAAAACGTCGACCCGAACATGCCCGTCTTCCAGCAGCGTGTAGGCGCTGGCAAACAGGAAAAGGGCTGCATACCAAAAGCGCACGAGGTCGCCCATATACGCCTGTTCGTAGGAGAACACGAACCGCGTGAACACGATCCCCAACTCCGCCACCACGACCAGCAGTGCGAGCCACAGGAAGCCCAGCGTGCGCGTGACGCAGGCCAGCGCAATGCCTAGCAGCACGACCGGCCCGTGAACATAGAACCCCCGATAGGCCGACTTGCCCAGATCGGAGGCCATCTGCTCGCCCACCAATTCGGGCAGCATCCCCTCGACGCGCAATGCGGAGATTGCCATATCGACCAGCCCGACGAGGAAGACGACCCAAAACGCGGCGCGGATGAAGAACGTATTCCATCCGATCACGATCTCAGCATCCCGACGCAGCGGCGTATCGCCTTGGCCCAGAGCATGGCGCATCGCCAGACCGATCAGCAGGACGTAGATCAGTAGTTGCAGCCCCGATTGAATCCCAATCTCGCCGGTCGAATCCAGCCCGATGAAGGGCGCGATGCCCGGCCAGCCCATCCAGAATGTCAGGACGTTATTCACCAAGAACGCCATCATGATCGCCAGCGTGCACCAGCCGATCAGTCGAATGACGGGGGCGGGGCGATAGGCGTAGTCGGGCGCGTCCATCGTCGCGTCATGGGTCACGGCCATGCCGGTCTTCCTCCATCGCTTTGTCGTATCGCCGTTTTTTATCGGCGTTCTCAATATACGGAAGGGGAGCAGGGCAATCCCCACTCCCCTTCCGATAGTGTCAGTGATTCATGCCTGTTGTGGCAAGATCAATCGTCGCCGATGCCGACAACGCGGTTACGCTTCACGGAGTAAGCAACATCGGCAATGGCCATGTAGCCGCCGATGTCTTTACGTGCCGCGAGGCAGCTGTCGTAGATGCGCTTGGAAAGATCGCTGTGGTCGCGAGCTTCTTCGATCACTTCTTCCGCCGCTTCACCGAAGGAATCGTAGACATCGTCGTTGAACTCACGCAGCTCGACGCCGTTCTCTTCGATCAGTTTGGCCAAGTATATACCGTTATTGGCATTGGTTTCGGCCATCTGGCGCGAGTTTTCTTCGTTCGCTGCCGCTTCGATGATCGCTTTATGCGTACCGGACAGATCGCTCCACCACTTGCCGTTCATGCCGAGGGCAAGCTGCGAGCCTGGCTCGTGCATACCGGGCCAGTAGTAGTATTTGGCCGCTTCGTAGAACTTCATGAAGTAGTCGTTATACGGGCCAACCCACTCGGTCGCGTCGATTGCGCCGGAGACGAGGTTTTCAAAGATCTGGCCACCGGGCAGCGACACGGGCGATGCGCCAAGCTTCGACATCACGTCGCCGCCGAGGCCGGGAATGCGCATTTTCAGACCTTTGAGGTCATCCGCGCTGTTGATTTCTTTGTTGAACCAGCCGCCCATCTGAACGCCCGTGTTACCGGCGGCGAGGTTTTTGAGGCCGAATTCGCCAGCCATTTCGTCCCACAGTTCCTGTCCACCGGCATATTTGATCCAGGCGTCCATTTCCGTGTAGGTCAGGCCGAAGGGAATTGCCGTGAACGGCGCCCAACCGGGGTGCTTGCCCTTCCAGTAATAGTCGGCGGCAATATATGCCTGAGAGTTACCGGATGCGACTTCGTCGAAGCTGTCGAACGCGCCGACTTTTTCGCCAGCCGCGTAATACGTGACGTCAATCTCACCGTCGGTCAGTTCGGTGATGCGGGCGGCAAAACGCTGGGCGCTAATGCCGAGGCCCGGAAAGTCACGGGGCCAAGTCGAAACGATGGACATCTCGACTTTGTTCTGGGAAAGGGCTGGCGATGCGAGCGGAGCTGCGGCTCCGGCAACCGCTGCACCTTTGAGAAACGCGCGTCTTTTCATAGTGGATAGTCTCCCCGTTAAATTCCGCCATTTCGACGGTTAATGGCACCCCAGATCGCTCTGCGGCTTCGCGCGTGACACTAGGGCGACAGGGCGGGGAGGGCAAGGCGAATGCTTGCCGCAGTGTTAATGATGCCGCATCATTCGCGTTCAAGAGGAAGCCAGCGACCCGCGATCAGCACCTCTGTTCCCGGAAATTCGACCTTATATTGCATTTTCCGGCACCCATCGACCCAGTAGCCCAGATAGACGAAAGGTAGGTCGAGCGCCTTGACGATATTCACATGGTCGAGGATCACAAATCGCCCCAGACTGCCGCGCTCGTTTTCGGGGTCGAAAAAACTGTAGACCATCGATAACCCGTCCGCCATGACATCCGTCAGGCACACCGCTTCCAGCGAATCCGCACCGTCTTCATCGGTACCCCAGTATTCGATCACCTGTGTCCGGACCGTGCTGTCCTCGACCATCGAGGCGTAGTCATAGGCGTCCATCGCCGCCATCCCGCCCTCGGAATGGCGTGCCTTCACGTAGCGGCGGAAAAGCTGATATTGCTCCTCGGTCGCCATTGCGGGCTTAACCTCTCGGCGCAGATGCTCGTTACGGCGTAAGACCCGGCGGTCACGGCGCGACGGCTCGAATCGGGAGGCGATTATCCGGGTCGCGACACAGGCATTGCATCCCGGACATTGCGGACGGTAGGCGACGTTCTGGCTGCGCCGGAATCCGTTCGTCGACAATTCGTCTCCAATATCGGCGGCGTGTCCACCGCTGAGGGGCGTGAAGATCTTCCGCTCCACCCGGTTGGGCAGATAGGGGCAGGGTTGCGGTTCGGTCAGGTAGAAGCGCAGGCGCGATGATTTGAAATGTTCGGTCATCCGCCCCCCGATGCAGGGATCGTGCGAAACGCGCCGACAATCACTTCAATTCACCCATGAGGGCCGGCGTGCCGCTGATTTTTGGGTCCGGTTCACGCGCCACATCTTTGTCTTTGCCATCATAGGGCAGGGCGGCGAGGACGCCCCGGACCGCCGCGATCCGTGCTCGCCGTTTGTCATCCGAGCGTATGACCGTCCAAGGCGCATGGTTGGTGTGGGTGCGCTCGAACATTTCTTTGCGCGCCTCGGTATACGCATCCCATTTGCCCAGCGAGGCGACGTCGATGGGCGACAGTTTCCAGTGCTTCAGCGGATCGGATTCGCGCTCCAGAAACCGCCGCATCTGCTCGGCTCGTGACACGGTCAGCCAAATCTTGAAGACCCGTGTGCCATCTTCGATGATGGTCGTCTCGAATTCTGTCACCTGGTTGAAAAAGTTCAGCGTTTCCGACCGCGTACAGAACCCCATCACCGCTTCGACCCCTGCCCGATTATACCAAGATCGGTCGAAGATCGCCATTTCCCCCCGCGTCGGTAGATGCGCGACGTAGCGTTGGAAGTACCACTGCCCCCGCTCACGATCCGAAGGTTTGCTCAACGCGACGACGCGGGCAACGCGCGGGTTCAAATTTTCCCGTAACCGCTTGATCGTACCACCTTTTCCGGCGGCATCACGTCCTTCAAAGATGATCACGATCCGCTCGCCGCTATCGATCATCCACCGTTGCATCTTGGCCAGTTCAATCTGCAACGCATCGAGTTCCGCCTCGTATTCGTCGCGTTTCCAGCGCGATTCATAGGGGTAATCCCGTGCCAGAATGTCTTTGCTATCCGATTTCTCGATCAGCTTGCGCAGGTCTTTTGGAAACTCTTCCTGAAAGAAACGCGAAATTTCTCCATCGAACGGTTTTTTGAAACCCTTCATCGTCCCTCTCCCTGCCGACCGATCTGTGCCGGGTCGAATGCGGTGCTTTGGTACACTTCGTTGATCCAGTTTCCGAAGAACAGATGCGCATGGCTGCGCCAGCGGTTTTCCGGTGCGCGCGTATCGTCGTTTTCGGGGAAGTAGTTCGCTGGAAAGGCGATATCGACCCCTTTCGCCTTGTCCCGTCCGTATTCCTCGGCCAGCGACGTGCTGTCGTATTCGATATGATTGAACATGTAGAGCCGCCGAGCGTCGGGTTCTGCGATCAGGCACATGCCGGTTTCGGGGCTTTCCATCAGCACTTCCAAACCCGCATCCGTCGGCAAGTCATCACGCCTCACCTCGGTCCAGCGGGATACGGGGATCGAGAAATCATCCGAAAAACCGCGCAGATACGGCGAAGCTGGGGCGAGGTTGCGGTGGCGAAAGACGCCGAACGCTTTTTGCTCCAACGCATGTTTCGGCACGCCGTGGAAATGGTAGAGTGCCGCCTGTGCCCCCCAGCAGATCGATAACAGCGAATGCACATGCGTTTGCGACCACTCGAACATCGCAGTCAATTCGTCCCAATACCGCACGTCCTCGAATGGCATCTGCTCGATCGGTGCGCCGGTCACGATCATCCCGTCAAAGCGGATATGCTTCACCGCTTCCCAATCCTCGTAAAAGGATAGCATGTGAAACGGCGCGGCGGTCTTGGGCACATGGCTCGCCATCTTCACCAGCGTCAGTTCGATCTGTAGCGGGGTCGCCCCCACCAATCTCGCGATCTGCGCCTCCGTCCTGATCTTGTCCGGCATCAGGTTGACCAGCGCGATCCGCAAGGGTCGGATATCCTGCCGCGCGGCTTCATCCTCGCGCATCAACATCACGCCTTCGCGGGCGAGGATCGTTTCGGCGGGCAGTCCGGCGGGGATCTTGATCGGCATGGGTGACGACACTCGATTTTACACTGATCTCGGCATAGGCCATCGGTGCCTTCGTTTCAAAGATAACCCGTATATTAAGCTTTCGGAAACCTCACCGATTTATTTATTTCTTACGCGATAAGAAACGGTACTCGAAGAGGCAAGTTTGTGACGTTGAGGCGTTCCCTTCAGGATTGGCGGAAAGCCGCGCTCGCCATCCCGCTGATGGTAATGATGCTTCTTGCGCTTGCGGTTGCGGGCTTTGCCATCCATCACCTTCATAACACGATTATCAAAGACGATGCGCAGCAGCATCGCAGTGTTACGGCATTCCAACTGACGAACCTGTTCGATCGTATGGTTCAGGCGACCTATCGCTATGAATTGAAAGATGAATCCATGCCCGTGTCACAGGTCATCTGGCGCGCGCAGGAGCTTAGTATCCATATCGGCAAGCTGCGTTTTGGAACCTACAACAACGCCATCCTTCGCAGTGATCTGACCAAGGAATTTGCCGATCTCAAGAATGTCGCCTCTCAGATCGATGTATTCATCACCGGCGCCGTGCAGGGATTGCCGGAAGGTTTCGCCCAATCCTTGGAAGACCTGCGCCCGTCGGTCGAGCGCATTGCCCGCGCGGTGCATGACGAGAACGACCGCCTGTCGACCGAGATGTACGACACGGTACAGCGCGACGCGATGTTCATCTTCGTGCTAACCACGCTGTTTATCTTTTCAACCGTCTTCGTCGTCCTAGCCGAATGGCACCGTCGTCGGAACCTTCAGGCCAAGACCCGCGCGCTGGAGATTTCCGAGGCCAAACTGCGCGACCTCAGCTTCTACCGTCAGCAGTTCCTCGCCAATATGAGTCATGAGTTCCGCACGCCCTTGAACGCGATCCAGGGCTTTTCCGAAGCCATCATCTATCAGAAAGACACGATCAAGCCTGAGAAGATCATGGAATACGTCGATATCGTCGCTCGCTCTGCGAAGGATTTGGCCAAACTGACCGAAGACGTGCTCGACATGTCGAAGATCGATGCGGGTAAATTCGATATCACCCGCGAAAATGTCGATTTCACGCGGTTATTCGAGGATTCCATCGTTCAGTTCCAATCCGTCGCGGCCCAGCGTGAGGTGGCGATCAAACATAGCCTCGAATCCAATTGGGTCATCGACTGCGACCGCCTCGCTATCAAACGCTGCATCACCAATGTCCTCTCGAATGCCCTCAAATTCTCCGACAAGGGCGGCGTAATCTACGTCGATGCCTACCAGCGCGATGCCAATCATTTTGTCATCGAAGTGCGCGATGTCGGCTGCGGTATTCCTGAGCGCGACTTGCAAAGCATCTGGATGGTCTATGCTCGCTCTAGCCTGACCCGGAAATCCGACCGCGAAGGCGCAGGGCTTGGTCTGGCGATGGTCAAGGCGCTGATGGATGCTCATAACGGTTTCGTCGAACTGCAAAGCCGCGAAGGTGTCGGTACCTCCGTCCGCATGTGCTTCCCTATTTCGATGCTGGTAAAGGCCCGCAACTCCAATACGGCCCCCGCCAACGGCGACACCCCCTTTCGCAATGCGGGGTGAAAGCCCGGCGTCTGCGATGCCTTCGCAGTCGGCTATCCGTTCTGGCCCTGTCGCCCGTGATGCAGCAGCGTGAACAGCAAAATCCCGATCATCGTGCCATTGAGCAAGTGCCAAAGGAAATGCGTTCCAATCGGAAAACTACCGCAGATCACCGGGTCCATCACCCGTGCCGCCAGCGATAACGCGAACACCCCGCTCGCAACCGCCACAGGCCTCGCCGCGCGCCGCCCCATGATGGTCAGCACCAGCGCTGAACCGGCCAGCAATGCAAGCGCGGGTGCATAGCTCTCCGATCCGTTCAGCGATCCTCCGGCGAGTGCCAAGGCGAGGGGATGCGCCGCCAGTGATACCGCGAAAGCCGCAATTCCCACCGGAATCGCCAGTGCCCAGCGCAACCCGAACAACCGATTCATCGCACCGAGCAAAAACACGATGATGAACACGAGGATTGGCACCACATCGGCCAGTCCCGCCCATGTCTGCGCATAGGTGTGGAACAGGAACGACCCCACCCCTATGCAGAGCGCGATGACGCATAAAGCTGTCAGCAGCCCGTCTCGCACCCCCCGCCGCCACATCGCGATGAGGCAGAGCAGGGCGGCAAGGATGAATGACAGGTTCGAGACGGCATTGATCGGCTCGGACCAGAATTCCGGTCCCGTCCGCTCGCAATACATATCGACCGCCCGCGTCCAATCCATCCCGCTCTCCCATCATTTGTCAGAACAGTATGATAGTGCGTAAACGGTGCGGGTCAGCCGACCAGCGAGATATTCCCGTCACCCGTGGCGATCTCGGCCATGATACCGGCGGTCACGCTGCCATCGGTGATCTTGATGAAACTTTCGGCCCCGATATTTTCCAGCGCCTTGATCACGCCGGTCTTCTCGCTGCGATGGGCCTTCATCCGTACCAGCGATAGGCCCTGATCCGTCATCTTCGAGGCTGGGGTTTCCGACTGCCATTGGATCACCAGCGGCACATGCCCTTGATGGATCAGCGCGCCATCCTCGCGGATTGCCACCTGCCACTTGAAATCGCCCCGCGATGCGGCATGGATCGTGCCCAGATTGACCGAACAGTTCTTCACCACCGCTTCCAGATCGTCGACCCGCACGGCCCAGTTCAGCAGGCGCGGCCCGCTCGCAAGGCTGTCCTGAATATCGGGATCATCCAGCCCAAACCAGCGTGGGCGCGAGGGTGCGGGTGCATTCGGGTTGACCGCCACCAGTTCCAGATAACTGCCCGGACCTAGGCTCCAAAGGCGGTTATGGGTGCCCATGAAGTCGTGCTCGCCGCCGCTCTGCGCCGGAACGCCGAGCATGTCCTCCAACCACCGTTCGCCCGCATCGAGGTCTTTCGTCCCCACGACGAGATGATCCAGTTCCGTTGCCATTCTAGCGCCCTCCGCTGACATCGAGAAATGCTGCTGTAACATACGACGCTTCGTCGCTTAGTAGCCAGACAATCATGCGGGCAACCTCATCTGCGGTGCCTGCACGCCCCAGCGGTGTTTTCGATCCGATCCGGTCGGCCCGGTCGGGTTGTCCGCCGCTGGCATGGATATCGGTTGCGATCAGACCGGGGCGCACCGCATTGACCCGCACGCCCTTCGCGGCCAGCTCCCCCGCAAGGCCGGTCGTCATCGTATCCACCGCGCCCTTCGATCCGGCGTAATCCACATATTCAAACGCGCTGCCCAGCCGCGCGGCGGCGCTCGACACGTTCACGATGCTGCCGCCCTCGCCCATCCGCCGTGCCGCCTCCCTTGCGACAATATACGCGCCCAGCACATTGGTATCGAAGACGCGCCGCATCCGCTCCACATCCATTTCGGCCACGGTCGATTTCGGCGCGACGATCCCCGCATTGTTCACGACCCCATCTATGCCGCCAAAGGTCGCGACCGTCCGATCAAACAGCGCGACCATCGCCGCCTCGTCCCGCACGTCGCCCTGCATCGCAAAGCCCCGCGCGCCCGCCGCCTCGACCCCGCCCAGCGTTTCCGCCGCCGCCGCCTCGTCCTGCGCGTAATTGATCGCCACGTTCCAGCCCTTCGCGGCGCAGAGCAGGGCAGTCGCCCGCCCGATCCCCCGGCTACCGCCGGTGATGAGTATCGTCTTCGTCACGCCATATCCCCCGCAACCATCACGTCCTCCAAGAACAGCTTGGGTTTGCGCCGCCCTTGCCACTCGTCGATCTGGATTCGCCCCGCCACCGTCAGCGTCCGCCCCGCATTGACCATCATCGCCGGTCCCAGTTCCGACTCGAAGGCCCGAAACGCGATGGCGTCCATCCGCGTCGTTCCATCGGATACCGTACAGGCAAAATGCCCCGTGCCAACCTCTCTCGCGCGTTCGATCCGCACATTCGGAAAGGCAAAGCGCGGCGCGGGCGCTCCGGCCCCGAACGGCCCCGCCTGTTCGAGCATTTCGCATAGGTCCAGCGTCGCCCCGCGCGGTGACAGCGCCCCGTCCAGCGTCAGCGTGCGCGGCCCGATCCTGTCGGCCCCCTGCTTGCACAAGGCCGCATCCAGCCAGCCCATCGCCTCCTCCAGCGATCCCCGCTCCAGCGTCAGCCCCGCCGCCATCTTGTGCCCGCCGCCCTTCAGCAGCAGCCCCGCCTCCACGCAGCCATGGATCGTCCGCCCCAGATCGACGCCCGATACCGATCGCCCAGACCCCTTGCCGATGCCGTCTTCATCGAAACCGATCACGATGGCCGGACGGTTGAACGTCTCCTTCAACCGGCTCGCCACGATCCCCACGACCCCCGGATGCCACCCCTCGTCCGCCGCCCAGACCAGTCCGCCGGAAACGCCCCGCGCCTCCACCTGTTCCGTCGCGGCCAGCAGCACCTGCGTCTCGATCTCGCGCCGGTCGCGGTTGTACTCGTCCAGCATCGCGGCCATCCCCGCCGCCTCATCGGGGTTATCGCAGGCCAGCAGCCGCGCCCCCATATCCGCTTGCCCGATCCGCCCGCCCGCATTGACGCGGGGGCCGAGCAGAAAGCCCAGATGGAACGGCGTCGGCGCGGTATCCATCTTCGCTACGTCGGCCAGCGCCCGGATGCCCGCATTCTTGCGCTGCTTCATCACCTGCAAGCCCTGCCGCACGAAGGCTCGGTTCAGCCCGGTCAGTGGCGCAACATCCGCCACCGTGGCCAGCGCCACCAGATCGAGCCATTGCCGCAAATCCGGTTCCTTGCCCCCCGGAAAGTCGGGTCGCAGCGCCCGGTTCGTTGCCGCCAGCAGCAAAAACGCCACCCCGGCGGCACAAAGCTGGCCCAGCCCTGATTCATCATCATGCCGGTTCGGGTTCACGACCGCCACGCAATCGGGCAGCGTCTCGCCCGCAATGTGATGATCCGCGACGATCACATCCGCCCCGGCCTCCATCGCCGCCGTGATCGGCCCATGGCTCAGCGTGCCGCAATCGAGGCAGATGATCAGCGAGCAATCCTTGGCGAGAGCCTGCATCGCCGGATCGTTGGGACCGTACCCCTCGTCGATCCGGTCAGGAATATGCACCCGGCACGGCACCTTCAGGCTCCCCAGCCACCGCTGCACCAGCGCCACCGATGACCCGCCATCGACATCGTAATCGCCGAATAGCCCGACCGTCTCGCCACCCTTGACGGCCTTGGCCAGACGCGCGGCGGCACTATCCATGTCGCGAAGTGCGGAGGGGTTCGGCATCATCTCGCGCAGGGTCGGCGTCAGATACGTCTGAGCATCCTCTATCCCCACGCCCCGCAGCGCCAGTACCCGGCCGACGATCTCCGGCAAGCCATGCCGCTGC
>CALJIU010000313.1 GCA_937974055.1 uncultured Neomegalonema sp.
CACCCGGTTGCGCTCACCGCCCGACAGCATATTCATCTTCTTCTGCTGGTCGCCGCCCTTGAAGTTGAACGCGCCCACATAAGCCCGGCTGTTGATCTCCGCGCTTCCCAATTGGATCATGTCGTTCCCGCCGGAGATTTCCTCCCAGACCGTCTTATTCGCATCCAGCGCATCGCGCGACTGGTCGACATAGCCCAATTGCACCGTATCCCCGAAGGTCACCGAGCCTGAATCCGGCTGCTCCTGCCCCGTCATCATGCGGAACAGCGTCGTCTTACCGGCCCCGTTCGGCCCGATCACGCCCACGATTCCCCCGCGCGGCAGCGAGAATGTCAGCCCATCGATCAACAGCTTGTCGCCATACGCCTTCTTGACGTTCTCGACCTCGATCACCTTTTCGCCCAGACGTGGCCCGTTCGGGATGATGATCTGCGCCTTGCCGACCAATTCCCGCTCCGACGCCTCCGCCATCTCGTTATACGAATTCAGCCGCGCCTTCGATTTCGCCTGCCGGGCCTTCGGCGATTGCCGCACCCATTCCAGCTCACGGGCCAGCGTCTTCTGCTTGCCCTTGTCCTCGTTCTTCTCCTGCTCCATCCGCTTGGCTTTTTGCTCCATCCACGTGGAGTAGTTGCCCTCCCAAGGGATGCCCTTGCCGCGATCCAGCTCCAGAATCCACGAGGTAATATTATCGAGGAAATAGCGGTCGTGGGTAATCAGCAGCACCGCACCCGCGTATTCCTGCAAATGCTTTTGCAACCACGCGATCGTCTCGGCATCCAGATGGTTGGTCGGCTCGTCCAGCAGCAGCATATCCGGCGCTTCCAGCAGCAGCTTGCACAGCGCGACCCGGCGCTTCTCGCCCCCCGACAGTTTCGACACATCCGCATCATCGGGCGGGCAGCGCAACGCCTCCATCGCCACATCGATCTGACTGTCCAGATCCCACAGGTTCTGCGCGTCGATCTGATCCTGAAGGGCGGTCATCTCCTCCATCAGCTCGTCGGTATAGTTCTCACCGATTTCCATCGCCACTTCGTTGAAGCGGTCCAGCAGCGCCTTCTTCGGCGCGACGCCCTCCATCACGTTCTCACGCACGGTCTTGGCTTCGTCCAACTGCGGTTCCTGCGCCAGATACCCGACCCGCGTTCCCTTGTCGGCCCAGGCTTCGCCAGTGAAATCCTTGTCCATCCCCGCCATGATCTTCAGCAGGGTCGATTTACCCGACCCGTTGACCCCGATCACGCCGATCTTGGCACCGGGATAGAAGAACAGCCGGATATCCTTGAACACGGGCTTGCCACCCGGATAGGTCTTCGAGACGCCATCCATGTAATAGACAAATTTTTCGGCCATGTTATTCGCGCTTTCAGCTGGGGAGGACTCTATACCCGCGCTTCTAGCCGGGGTGCCGCCGGAAGGCAATTTCCGCAACACCCCAAAGCGCGGCTTTACATATCGCCATACCCCAGCAGCGTCTTGAATTGGCGCAGTTCGTCACGGGCCGCCTGCGCCTCCGTCAACGCCGTCTCGATATCCTCCTCCGAGGCACCCCCGGAGGCCGCGTCCCCGCCATCCGGTGCAGAAACGTCGACCGCCTCCATCCCGCTCTCCAGCGCCGTCAATCGCTCACGCGCAACCAGCATCTCGTCGCGCAGTCCTTCCATCGAACGCACATCGACCGATTTCGCGGCCAGCATCTCTACCCGCTCGTCCAGCGCCGCGATCCGGTCGCGCAGGTCCGAAACATCGCCAAGCAAGGCATCATTGGCAGACCCCACCCCGTCCCCGCCATCGCCCTGCACCGTCGCCGATGCCTCGCCCTTCAACCCCCCGATCTCCGCCTTCATCGTGTCGAGGGATGTCCGGTAGGCCTGAATGATCAGGAAAAACAGCACGATCATGACGATGAAAACGATGTTCAGCACCGTCTGCAACGGCCCGATATCATCGGCAAACCCCGATCTTTTCTTCGTCCACGGCATTCGTCTCTCCATCACCATTCATCACCGGATGCGCACAGCAAGAATGACGCCAGCTAGGTACTGAATAGAAACGCTGCACTCGCGGCGGATAGGCCCGACGGGGTCGAACGCCCGCCACAGGTGACAAATCGCGCAAAACGTGTTTCACTATAGGACACATGCAGTGAAAGGTGATCCCATGGATATCCCCGGCGCAGCGGGCCACTCGCCCTCCAGCACCACCCGGAAAGGCGATTCCTTCGCGGAATCGCTACACAAGGAAGGCCCCGCCGGTGGCGTGCCGCAATTCGCCTCCGCAAAATCCTTCTCGGCGGGCGACCTCGCCACGAATCTCGGCTACGTCTCCCCCGACTTCATGCCAGCGGCAGGTGATGAGATGTTCGGGGCCATCGCTCTAGGCGAAGGCGCGAATGACGAGATGCGGCGTTTCGAGGAAAAAGTGACCCATCCGGACGATCCGACGGGCCAAACCCCGCCGCTATCCATGACCAGAAAAAGGCAGAAGCCGCAGACCCGATAAGGGCTGCGGCTTCTGTTGGTTGCGGGAGTAGGATTTGAACCTACGACCTTCAGGTTATGAGCCTGACGAGCTACCGGGCTGCTCCATCCCGCGTCAAGAAGTGTGTATCTAGGTATCGGGCACTGACTTGGCAAGCGCTAATTCGCTGCATCGCGATATAATCTCGCCATTCTCAGAAAGTCGTAACCAGTTTGAGGCAAGAATAGCGCCGAACACGCGGTTTTCGGAGCGATCAGGCATGTCTATCTCGGATATCAAGGCGGTGGCGCGGCCACTGAAACCCTATCTCCAGCCCGCCCTTACATGGCTAGAGCACCAACAAATGCCCGCCCCCGCAAAGGCCGTGCGCAAGCGCGACCTCTCCGGCATCGAGCGCCCGGATAACGGCCCACAGGCCACCATCCGCGCCTCCCTCGACTGGCTGATGATGGCGCAGGCCCATTCCGCCACCGGCGATGACGGCGCGGCCCGCGACTACAGCCACACGACCGGTTGGGCGGCCAGCTATCCCGAAACCAGCGGCTACATCGTCCCCACCATGCTGGCTCAGGCCGATCTGCTCGGCGACGATGCGCTCCGGATGGGTGCGCGCAAGATGCTCGACTGGCTCGTCTCGATCCAGTTCGACGACGGCGGTTTTCAGGGCGGCACCATCGGACAGGTGCCTTGCGTCCCCGTCACCTTCAATACCGGCCAGATCCTCATGGGCCTTGCCGCCGGTTTTCGCGTCTTCGGCGAAGAATACGGCCCCGCCATGCGCAAGGCCGCCGACTTCCTCGCCACCTCGCAGGATGAAGACGGCTGCTGGCGCTCCCACCGCACCCCCTTCGCCACGCCGGACGACAAGGCCTACGAAACCCACGTCTCATGGGGCTTGCTGGAGGCCGCCCGCGCCGAAGCCAACCCCCTCTGGTCGGACGCGGCACTGTCACAGGTCGATTGGGCACTCACCTGCCAGAAATCCAACGGCTGGATGAGCGAATGTTGCCTCTCCAAGCCCGACGCGCCCCTGACCCACACCCTCGGCTATGCCCTGCGCGGCATCATCGAGGCGTATGAATTTTCCAAGCAGGAACGCTATCTCACCGCCGCGCAAAAACTCGGCGGCGCTCTGGTTGGTTGTCTGGGTGAAGACGGCTATCTCTGCGGTCGCCTCGATGCCGCATGGCGCGATTCTGCCGATTGGGTCTGCATGACCGGCACGGCACAGATCGCCCATTGCTGGCTGATGCTCTCCACCATCGACGACAGCCGTGGCTACCGCGATGCCGCCAGCCGCGCACTCAAATATCTACGCCACCGCATCGACGTGGACGGCCCCGAAGAAACACGCGGCGCGGTCGCCGGATCATTCCCTATCCACGGCGATTACGTCCCCTACGGCTACCCCAACTGGGCCGCCAAATTCTATATCGACGCCCAGCAACTCGCCCTCGATCTGGGTGTGGAATAGCCCCTCCCCGGAGACCGTCACCCTCGGACTTGTTCCGAGGGTCCATCCATCGGATTTCGCTGACACATGGATCGTCGGAACGAGTCCGACGATGACATCAACCGCGAGACACACCCATGACCCCCACCTTCCTCTTCGGCTTCGAGCGTAGCGGCACCACCATCCTCACGATGATGACCGGCGCGCATCCGCGCCTGTCCTGCCCGCTCTCCGTCACCGGCACATGGTGGGATTTCGCCGCGCGCCTGCCCGAATTCGGCAATCTCGAAACCCGCGAAGACATCATCCGCATGGTCGCCGCCGTCGCCGCCCATGACCGACTCAAGCTGTGGAACGTCCCCTTCGACGAGGCCGCCCTCGTCGATTCCATCCGCCCCGGCCAATACCCCGACCTCGTCCACGCCTTCCACCTCGCCGCCGCCCGTGCGGAGGGCAAGGAAGCTTGGGTTAACATGGACATCGCCACCCTCTTCCGTTTCGAGCAGGTCGCGCAGCTATTCCCGCAAGGCAAATTCGTCCAGATCGTCCGCGACGGTCGCGACGTGGCCCTCTCGTTCAAGGGTTACCGCTTCGGCGGGCTGAACGCGCTGGAGGTTGCCGACCGCTGGTCCCGCGCCACCGTCACCGCCGACCGCATCGGCCACGCCCTCGGCCCCGACCGCTACCTGCGCATCGCCTATGAAGACCTGATCGGCTTCCCTGAACAGACCCTCGACCGCCTCTGCGATTTCATAGGCGAAACCTTCGACCCCGCCATGCTCGATTACGCAGGCGACGTCTCCCGCAAAGTCCCCGACGCCACCCGCGACCTCTGGCCCAAACTCGACCGCCCACCCCAAACCGACCGCATCGCCCGCTGGAAGCGCGAGATGAAGGCGTCCGAACGCTACGTCATAGAGGAAGCCGCAGGCGAAGCCCTCGACCGCTTCGGCTACGAACGCGGCGGCGCAGGCTTCTCCGCCGGCGGCGAGTTGCACGGCGCATGGTGCTACCTGACGCGCGGCGCACGGCTGAAGCGGTTAGGGCGAAAATAACACTGCCCTCTTCCTTTCCCCTTGGGCGAGGGTTCCGAAAAGTGCCGAATGACGGCCTAGCAGGCTGCTGAAAAACAAATCCGCTACAGTGGATCATATCATTTCCGCCTGCGCGGGCATGGCACTGGGAAAAGGGGTGGGAAGTCGGCTTTGCAGTCCTTTTTCAGCAGCCTACGAAAGCGACTTGCCATAGCCGAGGGCGGGACCGCGAACTTGACGCAACGCGATACGCGATGCTCTCGATCCTCGCCCCACCGGCTTTCGGTCAACCCGCCATCTGCAATGGTTCTATCGCCTCGTATTCGGCCCGCTCATGCCGTGCGGTTTCGGCCAAATCGAAATTGGTTTGTAGGCTCATCCAAAATCCCGGCGTCGTTCCAAACCGCCGCGAAAGCCGGTGCGCCATATCCGCCGTGATCGGGCGACGCTCGCGCACCAATTCCTCTACGCGCGGTCGAGTGACGTTGATTGCCTTTGCCAGCGCATAGGCTGTCATGTCGAGTGGAGCCAAAAACTCCTCCCGAAGAATTTCACCCGGATGAGACGGCGCTTTCAATCGTGACATAAACTCAACCCTCTATTCCAGTTCGTAGCACCACTTAGAGCGAATTGCGTTTGACCTGAACCACGCAGCATCGGCATTCCCATACGTCTTGATGCGAATGCCGATCCGGTTGAAACGCAAATCGCTCTAATGGTAATCGACGATCTCAACATCATCCGCACCACCATCGTCATTCCAAACAAAGCAGACGCGCCATTGATCGTTGATCCGAATCGAATACTGACCTTCACGATCACCCTTCAGAGCTTCGAGCCGATTTCCCGGCGGCACCCGCAAGTCTTCGAGGGATTCGGCAGCGTCGATAATCGATAGCTTTCGTATCGCGGTCTTCATCACATCGGCAGGAAAGCCTTTCGGCGCTTTGTCGCCTTTCTCCGCTTCGGCAACCGCAGCCGCAAACTTACCTTTAAAACTGCGGATCATAGCTACCCTACAGCCAAAACGTAACGCAAAACGTGACGAAATACAAGCGCTCGTCACGCCACACCAGGGCTCCGAACTGAGGTTAACGGGTTTCGGTATTGCTAAATCTGTGAATCTGTGGGCGTTCCCTGCTTTGGAGCCCCGCGATGAATCCGTCAATTGATCCCCTTCCCCCGAAATCCCGCCTGAAGGCGTTGCTGGAG